>NZ_JTIZ01000088.1:0-2734 GCF_000801125.1 Rhodococcus sp. Chr-9 | reverse complement strand
TCGCACCCAGCCGGCACCAGTACCACTGCTAACTGCGAAGAGCCGGTTTTCCGGGTTCGGGCACGCGGAACGGCTGCGCGGCATTGCGGATCACGCTGAGAACGCCCGCGATCGCCTGCACCTGGCTCTGCGGTTCCGGCAGACTGCCGACGTAATGCGCTGCGCGAGCGAACCTGTCGGACGCATTGCCGGTGCCGGGGAGTGGTGCGTCACCGCCGAATCCCTTCACCTTCTTCAGCAGTTCCAGCTGTTCACCGTAGGCGGGAGAGTTCGTCATGACGGCGTAGTCGCGGCTGTGCCAGACCGTCGGTGTGCCGTCGAGGTATTCGATGATCGCCGAGTCGCCGGTCGCGTCGTCGAGTGCGAGATGCACGGCGGGTACCTCACCGGTCGCCGGGTCGCCCAGCGGAACGACCTGCACGCCGGTCTTCTCGATCCAGTCGACGGCCTCGGCGACGGTCGCGAAGTTGTCGAGGAAGTACTGCATCCACACCGCGACACTGAGCGCGGGTCGGCTCTTGTCGTGGGTGCCGTAGTCCGATTCGGTGAGCCACAGGATGTGTCCGCCGAGGCCGGCCTCGTTGAGTCCGTCGACGGTCATCATGTCGTAGGCGCCCGCGACCACACTGCCGTACTTCGAGGTCCACGAGAGTTGTCCACCGACACCGTCGTCGCGGGTGATGCCCCGGGGGAGCGCCCACAGATTGGTGGCGGTTTCGCGGTGGTAATCCATGTTGCGTCCCACGAGCACTTGACCGGACGGGCCGTTCCACACAACTCGTGTGCACATATGCGCCACCTTCAGGCGGTAGATCCGTGTCGACGAATTATCTCCTCGTGAATCGACGTACTCCGGTTCGCATTCCTGTGTCGATTCACAAGCGATATCGAGGTTGTATCACGAGGTGGTGCGAGAAATCTGGAGAAAACTCGGTTCGCCGGACTAAGCGGGAGGGTGAATTCTTCTCGTCACCCGTCCGACGACAGTGCGTCGAAGACCGCCTTCACGCGCACCTCGTCCTCGATGCCGAGAATGTCCGCCCAGAAAAATCCCGCCTCGGTCGTGTAGGCGTGGCCGTGGCCGCCGGGGACTTCGGCGGCAAACACCATGTCCAGGGTGACCTGCCAGAACGTCACGAACGGAATCCACGTCATCCCCTTGTCGATGTCGGCGCCGCGTTCCTCGCGCAACCAATCCGGGCGGTGCCGAACAAGCTGGGAGGACCACCACACGATCGGATCGCTGGGATGCTGCCAGTACACGATGCGGGGAGATTCCCAGTCGCGGAGGCCGTCGAGATCGGTGAGGTCGTCGGGAGTCGCAGCGAATCGCACGTTCTGGCCACCGTAGATGACCGGAAGAATTTCGCGGCTGCCGGGATCGCGCGAATCGGTGATTCGTCGCCATTGCTCCGTGAAATTCGGTGTGCCCACCCACAGAGCGCCGTCGGTTCGGGTGATCATGTCCTGCACGCCGGCGAAGGCCGATTGACCTCCGTACGAGCCCAGTGATTCGCCGAAGACGAGTAACTTCGGCCGGGTTTCCGGATCGAGAACACTCCACCGCGCGTACACCGCCTCGAACAGCGCGCGACCTGCATTGCGGGGCGAGACCCGATCGGCGAGGAAAGCCAGGGGACTGGCGAGGAACGAATACTGCATGGCCGCGATGGCAGAGTTGCCGTCGGAGAGGTATTCCAGTGCGGCGGCGACGTCCTGGTTGACCCAGCCACGACCGGTCGTCGTGGCCACGGCGAGGTACTCGCGGTCGAAGGCACCGGTGCGGTCGAGTTCGGCAACGACATGCGAGGCGAGCACCTCCATCTCGTCGTAGTCCGTGTAACCGTCGAGACTGTCCAGGGAGCGGTAACCGGCGTAGACGCGGATCGGCATCATCGCGGGTTCCCCGGTCACCGCGGTGATCTCCTCCGGAGACGGACCGCCTGCGACGAACGTGCGGCCCTCACGGCCCAGCGAATCCCACGGTTCGAGCGACGCGTCCGACCCGGATCGTTCCGGTGCCTGCGGCTGCTCGACCCCGTCTGCAGTGCCTTCGTCCACAGCCATCGCCGATCCGTTGGTGATCCGCGCGATCTCCACCGACAGCAGACCTTCCACCGCCCAGAACACGATCAACCCGACCAGCACGACACTCACGATGCGCGCCAGGGGTGCCGGCAACACGCGGACGACGAGTCCGGTGACCCACTGCGCCACACGCCGCAGACCGCGGCCGATGACGAGCAGGAGCAGCGCCACCACCACGGCGACGAGCAGCACACCCGGATAGTCCCAGCTACTGCCGGGATCCATCCCGACGAGTTCGCGGCTGATGTCCTGCCACCACGAACCGAGGACGAGGAAGGTCGGCACCACCACGACGGCGACCACCGCGAGCAGGTACCAACCGACCTTCTTGACGGTCGCCGACCAGTTCGTCTCGAAGCCGCACTTGCGGACGATCCACGCGAGGAGCACGCCGATGCCGTAGCCCGTGATGACGCTGATGCCGGTCGCGACACCCTGCAGGTACCAGGGGCGTGGAAGCAGGGACGGCGACAGCGACCAGCAGTAGAACAGCAGCGCGACGGCCAGCCCGACCGGATGGAACCGTCCCAACCATCGCAGGATCCCGTCCTTCAGCCGAGCCGAGAACGATGGGGATGGCTCAGGAGGTGCGGGCTGTGTATCGGGCTCTTCGCAGTTAGCAGTGGTACTGGTGCCGGCTGGGTGC
>NZ_JTIZ01000087.1:0-832 GCF_000801125.1 Rhodococcus sp. Chr-9 | reverse complement strand
GCCGTACCGGAAGGTGCGGCTGGATCACCTCCTTTCTAAGGAGCATCTGCCCACACACCCCGAACAGTCGGGTGTGGTGTGCGGCCAGAGACCGATTGTCCCCGATCGTGGGACACGGTTGCTCATGGGTGGAACGCTGACAACCATCACCGCGTATGCATCATCCGATAGTGGTGGTGTGCGGTGGTTATATCGGTGCACTGTTGGGTCCTGAGAGAACACGCAATGTGTTTGATCAGCGACGATGATCCGCGAAACAAGGAAATCAGTTTTCTTGCGGTAGGGGTTGTTGTGTGTTGTTTGAGAACTGCACAGTGGACGCGAGCATCTTTGTTGTAAGTGTTTATGAGCGTACGGTGGATGCCTTGGCACCAGGAGCCGATGAAGGACGTGGGAGGCTGCGATATGCCTCGGGGAGCTGTCAACCGAGCTGTGATCCGAGGATTTCCGAATGGGGAAACCCAGCACGAGTGATGTCGTGTTACCCGCATCTGAATATATAGGGTGTGTGGAGGGAACGTGGGGAAGTGAAACATCTCAGTACCCACAGGAAGAGAAAACAACATGTGATTCCGTGAGTAGTGGCGAGCGAAAGCGGATGAGGCTAAACCGAGTACATGTGATACCTGGCAGGGGTTGTGTATTCGGGGTTGTGGGGTTCGTTGTGTCGGCGCTGCCATGCCGGCCGACAGTGAGAAATCGTCGTGTTAGTCGAAGTGGTCTGGAACGGCCTGTCGTAGAGGGTGAGAATCCCGTAGACGAAAACACGGTGACTGTCGATTCGAATACCCGAGTAGCACCGGGCCCGTGAAATCCGGTGTGAATCTGTCGG
>NZ_JTIZ01000086.1:0-876 GCF_000801125.1 Rhodococcus sp. Chr-9 | reverse complement strand
CCTTCGGACGACCCGTCGAACCCGACGTGAAGATCACATACGCCGTGTGGTCGGGGCGCAGCGGAACGATCCGCTCCTCGTCCGTGATCGGCGCGGCGGACAGATCCGCGGTCGCCGCGTCGTCGACGAACAGCACCGGACGCCCGCCGACGCCGAAATCGTCACGGTGCGTGGTCAGCACACACACCGGATCGACGGTGCCGAGAATGTAGTCGGTCCGCTCCGCAGACTGATCCGGATCCACCGGCACGTAGGCGCCACCGGCCTTCGCGACCGCGACCATGCCGATCACCAACTCCACCGAGCGACGCATGCCCAGTGCCACAGTGGATTCCGCGCGTACTCCTGCAGCGATCAGCTGCCGCGCCAGCAGGTTGGTACGCGTGTCGAACTCGTGATAGGTCAGCGCGACACCCTCGGCCTGGACGGCGACGGCGTCCGGGTTCGCGGCGACCTGCGCCTCGAACAACGACACCAACGTCGCCGACGCATCCACCTCGTGCGCAGTGTCGTTGAACGACTCCAGGATCCGAGACCGCTCCCCCGCACCGAGGATCTCCAGATCCCCGACCGGACGCGACGGATCCGCCACGATCTCCTCGAGCACCCGCACGAACCGCCCGACGAACGACACGACCGTCGACTCGTCGAACAACGCCGTCGCATAGGTCACGAAACCGCCGATCCCCGTGGGAGCCCCGGCCTCGTCGTAGGTGTCCTGCACGATCCAGTGCAGATCGAACTGCGAGGTCCGGTGCTCGAGGTCGAGCGGGGCGATGGCGAGGTCGTCGAGTTCCAGGCTGGCCTCGTTCAGGTTCTGGAACGAGAAGCCGACCTGGAACAGCGGATGCCGCGCCGTCGACCGCGCCGGATTGA
>NZ_JTIZ01000085.1:0-373 GCF_000801125.1 Rhodococcus sp. Chr-9 | reverse complement strand
GCGCGGCGGTCGCCGACGTGGTGGCGCGGCACGAGTCGCTGCGCACGGTGTACCCCGAGACTTCGGACGGACCCGTCCAGGTCGTGCTGCCGGTGCAGCAGTCCGTTCCGGACGTCGACGTCGAACGGACCACGGCCGAGCAGCTGCTCGCTGCCGTCACGGACTTCATGGTGCGGCCGTTCGATGTGACAAGCGAAGTGCCCCTGCGCATCCGCTTCTTCGATCTCGACGGCGACGAGTTCGTGCTGGCGATGGTGGTGCACCACATCTCGGCCGACGGTGCGTCGATGGCGCCGTTCGTGCGGGATGTGATGCTCGCGTACAGCGCCCGGGTCGGCGGCGGGGTGCCGTCGTGGGAGCCGCCGGCGGTGCA
>NZ_JTIZ01000084.1:0-1410 GCF_000801125.1 Rhodococcus sp. Chr-9 | reverse complement strand
GCGCAGGGTGCGGTAGACCTCGATCAGGTGGTCGGTGGACGCGTCGCCGGTGTCGGGGATCTCGTCGCCGGCGAGCACCGTCTGCAGGGCGGTGGCCTGGGTCTTGCCGAGTTCGACGCCCCACTGGTCGAACGAGTCGATCCCCCACACGACGCCTTGGACGAAGGTCTGATGTTCGTAGAAGGCGATGATCTGCCCGACCACCGACGGGGTCAGTTCCGGGGCGAGGATCGTCGTCGACGGCCGATCCCCGGGCATCACCTTGTGCGCCACCAACGCCTCGTCGACGCCGTCGGCGCGGACCTCGTCGGCATCACGCCCGAAGGCCAACACTTTGGCCTGGGCGAACATGTTCGCCAGCAACAACACCTGCATGCTGGTCTGCCCGTCGCGGGCGGGCAGGTCGTCGCCGCTACGGGCCAGGCCGAGAAAGTCGACGGGGACGATCTCGGTGCCCTGGTGCAGCAACTGGAAGAAGGCGTGCTGACCGTTGGTACCGGGCTCACCCCAGAACACCTCCCCGGTCGGACACACCACCGGTGTGCCGTCGGCGCGCACGGATTTGCCGTTCGATTCCATGGTCAGCTGCTGCAGATAGGCCGGCAGCCGCGCCAGATCCTGCGCATAGGGCACCACCGCGCGCGACCGATAACCGAGGACGCTCGCATTCCACACCCCGATCACCCCCGCCAGCAACGGTGCGTTCTGTGCCGGGGCGGTGGTGGCGAAGTGGGTGTCGATGGTGTGCATGCCGGCGAGGAACTCGGCGAACCGCTCGCGTCCGATGGCGCACATCACCGCCAGCCCGATCGCCGAGCCGACCGAATAGCGGCCGCCGACCCAGTCCCAGAATTCGAACATGTTCGCCGGGTCGATGCCGAACTCGACCACCCGCTCGGTGTGCGTCGACACCGCGACGAAATGCTTCGCCACCGCATCTTCCCCGAGGGCGTCGACGAGCCAGCGGCGGGCGGCGGTGGCGTTGGAGAGGGTTTCGAGGGTGGAAAACGTCTTCGACGCGACGATGAACACGGTCGTCGCCGGGTCCAGGTCGGCCAGCGCCGCGGTCAGATCGGCGGGGTCGACGTTGGAGACGAACCGCGTCGCCGGCCCGTCGTGGAAGCGCCGCAGTGCGCGGGTGACCATCGCCGGGCCGAGATCGGAGCCGCCGATGCCGATGTTGACCACCGTGGTGATCTGCTGCCCGGTGGCGCCGCGCCAGTCGCCGCTGCGGAGGCGGTCGGTGAACTCGCCCATCCGGTCGAGCACGGCGTGGACATCGGCGACGACATCGACCCCGTCGACGATCAACTGCGCATCGCGGGGCAGACGCAGGGCGGTGTGCAGCACCGCCCGATCCTCGGTGACGTTGATGTGCGCACCCGAGAGCATCGCCTCCCGAGCCGCGGC
>NZ_JTIZ01000013.1:0-10438 GCF_000801125.1 Rhodococcus sp. Chr-9 | reverse complement strand
CCTTGCGGTCGAGCTTGCCGGACGCGTTGAGCGGGAACGCGTCGAGGACGACGGCGGCCGCCGGAACCATGTACGACGGCAGGCTCTTGCCGAGCCCGACGAGCAGCGACTGCTCGTCGATGTCGGCGCCGGCCTCGGCGACGAGGTAGGCGACGAGCTGATCGCCGGTCGGGGTCGCGACGACCTGCACCGATGCGGACATGACGGTGGGGTCGGCGAGCAGGGCCGTCTCGATCTCGCCGAGCTCGATGCGCTGGCCGCGGAACTTCACCTGGAAGTCGGTGCGGCCGATGTACACCAGTTCCGGTGCACCGTCGGCCGTGCGGGTCCAGTGGACGAGGTCGCCGGTGCGGTACATGCGATCGCCGGAGAGACCGAAGGGGTCGGCGACGAAACGGTCGCTGGTCAGGTCGACCCGGCCGTGATACCCGCGCGCGAGCTGGACACCCGACAGATACAGCTCACCCGCGACACCGAACGGCACGGGACGCAGCCGGCCGTCGAGCACGTACACCTTCGAATTCCACTGCGGCACACCGATCGGGACCGACCCGGCGTCGTCGAGCGCGGCCTGCCGGTAGGTGATCGACACGGCCGCCTCGGTCGGCCCGTACAGGTTGTGCAGTCCGGCCGACGAGACCGACGCGAACGCGTGCGCGGTCTGCGCGGGCAGAGCCTCACCGATGACGAACACGTCGCGCAGCGTCACCAGGTCGGCCGGGTCCGCGTACGAGACGAAGACCGCGAGCATCGACGGCACGAAATCGGTGACGGTGACGGACCGTTCCCGGATGGTGCGGGCGACGTACTCGGCGTCCCGGTGCCCGTCGGGTGTCGCGACGACGAGCGTCGCGCCGACCCGCAGCGGCAGGAAGAATCCCCACAGCGACACGTCGAACGTGGTGGCGGTCTTCTGGAGATAGACGTCGGCCTCGGTGAATGCGTATTCGCCCTGCATCCAGGCCATCTGGTTCGCGATCGCGCCGTGCGGAACCGCGACACCCTTCGGGCGTCCGGTGGATCCGGAGGTGAAGATGACGTAGGCGGTGTTGTCCGGACGCAGTACCCCGGTGCGCTCGCTCGCCAGGACCGGCGTGGCCGGCAGGTGCGCGAGGTCGAGGGTGTCCAGATGCAGGACCGGGATGCGCTCGGGCAGCGTGAGATCGTCGCGCTCGGTGGTGAGCACGCAGACGGGTTCGGCAGCGTCGAGGATGTACTCGGTGCGCGAGGCCGGGTGGTCCGGGTCCACGGGCACGTAGGCGCCGCCCGCGCGGAGCACCGCGTACATGCCGACGACGAGTTCGACGGACCGGCGCATCGCCAGCGCGACCCGGGACTCCGGTCCGACACCGAGGGAGATCAGGTGCCGCGCAAGACGATTGACCTCGGCATCGAACTCGCCGTAGGTGAGCTCGCGACCCTCGTACACGAGGGCGGTCGCGTCGGGGGTGCGGGCAACCTGCGCGTCGAATCCGTCGAGCAGCAGATGGTCCGCGATCGCGTGCTCGGTGTCGTTGCACGCGTCGAGCAGGGCGCGGCGCTCGTCGGCGCCGAGGATCTCGAGGTCCCCGATCGTCACCGTGGGATCGGTGGAGACCGCGTCGAGGATGCGCAGCAGCCGCTTCGAGATCTCCACGACCGACGATTCGTCGAACAGCGCGGTGGCATAGGTGAGCATGCCGACCATGCCGTCGGTCTCGCTGTCGGTGGCCAGGGTCAGCTGCAGGTCGAACCGTGAGGTCGTCGTGCCGGCGTCGAGCCCCTCGACGCGCAGGCCCGCGAGGTCGAGGTGTGCTTCCTCGAGGTTCTGGAAGAACAGCGCCACCTGGAACAACGGGTGCCGCGACTGCGACCGGACGGGGTTGAGCACCTCGACGAGCCGCTCGAACGGCAGATCGGCGTGTCCGAACGCACCCAGGTCGGTCTCGCGGGCCTGGGCGAGGAGTTCGGCGAAGGTGGCTGCGGGCGAGACCTGGGTCCGCAGCACGAGGGTGTTGACGAACATGCCGACCAGGTCGTCGAGCGCCTGCTCGCCGCGTCCCGCAACGGGCGTGCCGATCGCGATGTCCTCGGTGCCGGACAGCCGGGCCAGCAGCACGGCGAGCGCGCTGTGGACCACCATGAACAGGGTGCCGTGCCGGCCGGCGGCCACCGCTTCGAGGCGCGCGACGAGATCCGCGTCGATCGGGAAGCGGTACATCGCACCGGCATTCGACGCGGTCTGCGGCCGGGGGCGGTCGGTCGGCAGGGCGAGTTCGTCGGGCAGCCCGGCGAGCGCGTTCTTCCAGTAGCCGAGCTGCCCGGCGATGAGCGAGTCCGGATCGTCCTCGGAACCGAGGACCCGGCGCTGCCACAGCGCGAAGTCCGCGTACTGGACCGGCAGCGGTTCCCAGGCCGGCGCCGAGCCGACGCTCCGGGCCGCGTACGCCGTGACGACGTCGCGGGTCAGCGGGGCCATCGACGAGCCGTCGGCGCTGATGTGGTGCACGACGAGAACGAGCACGTGTTCGTCCTCGCCGAGCGCGAACAGGCGGATCCGCATCGGGACCGCGCTGGTGACGTCGAATCCCTCGTCGACGAAATCGACCACGTTCGAGAGGAGTTCGTCTGCGGTCGACGGAACGGCGATCAGTTCGTCGACGACCTCGGCGGTGGGGAGAACCACCTGGTGCCCGGTGCCGTCGAGCTCCGGGTAGACCGTCCGCAGGATCTCGTGCCGCTCGACGACGTCGCCGATCGCCGCGCGCAGTGCCGCGACGTCGAGGCGGCCGGTGAGGCGGATCGCCAACGGGATGTTGTTGACGGTCGACGTGGTGTCGAACCGGTTGAGGAACCACATCCGCTGCTGTGCGAGCGACAACGGGACAACGGGACCCCGGTCCTGCGGCACGAGCGGGATGCGCCCTGCCGCATCGCCGAGCGAATCGAGGTAGGCGGCGAAGGCTTCGACGGTGGAGAACTCGAACAGGTCCCGCACGGGAAGGCGGGTGTCGACGAAGGCTCCGAGGCGGGCCACCGCCTGGGTCGCGATCAGGGAGTTGCCGCCGAGTTCGAAGAAGTCGTCGTCGACGCCGACACGTTCGACACCGAGCAGGTCGGCGAATACGGCCGCGACGGTCTCCTCGGTCGGGGTCGACGGAGCGCGGAACTCCTTGGCTTCGAACACCGGTTCCGGCAAGGCCTTCCGATCCAGCTTGCCGTTCCCGGTGAGGGGGATCGCGTCGAGGGTCATCACCACGGAGGGGACCATGTGGGACGGCAGCGACCGACCCACGAATTCCTTGAGAGCGTCCTGGTCGACGACCGATCCGGCCGCGGGCAGCACGTACGACACCAGCGTCGTCACGCCGGTCGCGGACGTGTGCCCGACGGTCGCGGCGAACTCGACGGAGTCGTGCGCGGACAGCGCGGCGTCGATCTCACCGAGTTCGATGCGGAAGCCGCGGACCTTGACCTGGAAGTCGCTGCGGCCGACGTACTCGATGACCGGTCCGGTCGGACCGTCGATCCAGCGCACGACGTCGCCGGTCCGGTACATGCGCGCGCCGGGCTCGGTGCCCGCGTCGTCCGTGAACGGGTTCGCGACGAAGCGTTCTGCGGTCAGGCCGTGACGCCGGTGGTAGCCGCGCGCGACGCCCGGTCCGGAGAGGTACAGCTCACCGGCGACACCCATCGGCGTCGGGTTGAGGCGGCCGTCGAGGATGTGTGCCGAGACACCCCGCAGGGCGACACCGATCGGCATCGGGCCGTCCGCGTCGAGCGGGTCGCTGCTGGTCGCGATGACGGTGGCCTCGGTCGGCCCGTACACGTTGAAGAAGTCGCGGTCGCCGGCCCATTTCGCCATCAGCTCGGTGGAGTAGGCCTCACCACCAACCATGACCGCGCGCAGCGAGTCCAGCCCGGCCGGATCCATCGACGCCAGCGCGGCCGGTGTGATGAACGCGTGGGTGACCCCCTCCTTCCGCAGCAGTTCGGCGAGTTCGTCACCGCCGTAGACCGTCGGCGGCACGATGACCATGGTCGCCCCGGCACCGACCGCGAGCAGCAGCTCGAGGATCGACGCGTCGAAGCTCGGCGACGCGAAATGCATGGTGCGGGAGGACGAGTCGATCTTGAACCGCTCGCGCTGCTCGGCCGACAGATTCGACAGGCCCCCGTGGGTGACCGTGACGCCCTTCGGGAGGCCGGTGGAGCCGGACGTGTAGATGACGTACGCGGTGTTGTCGACGGAGAGCGATCCGACGCGGTCGGCGTAGGTGACGGGCGCCCCGGACACCGCCGCGCACTCGGCGGCCAATTCCGCGCTGTCGAGAGAGAGCCATTCCACCGAGTCGGGCAGGCGGTCGCGGTGCTCGGTGACGGTGAGGCCGAAGCGCGAGCCGGAGTCGGTGACCATGTGCTCGATGCGGTCGGCGGGATAGGTCGGGTCCATCGGAACGAAGGCGGCACCGGTCTTCGCGACGGCCCACCAGGCGAGGACCGATTCGATCGAACGGGTCAATCCGAGCGCGACGAACGTTTCGGGCCGTGCGCCGCGCGCGATCAGGACGCGCGCGAGGCGGGAGGACTGCTCGTCGAGCTCGCCGTAGGTCAGGCGGCGGTCGCCGAGGACGACCGCGGTGGCCGTCGGGTCCGTCTCCACGGCCGCGGCGAGCAACTGCGGGAGGGTCAGTGCACGTGTGCGGCGTCGACGAGCGGGCCTGCTGGAGCCGGTCCTGCGGCGTGCCCCACCTGCAGCCTTGGCACCGGTCTCGTCAGCCGTCATTCGTTAACAACCCCTCATGCCCAGGACAGGAGAACCTCGGTCGCAGCGCGACGCGGGACTCTCTCATCTATTGACCCAACAACCCGCTCCATGGTACGAGCCGGCGCTTCGGCGCCACATCCGGCTGATGCGTGCACGAAAGCGTCAACTCTATACCCTCGCGGCGCGCCGATTCGTTACACGATCGCGACCTGGCGCGCCCGGAACCCGGGCCGCCGCGCGGTCCGGGTTCCGGCCCGCGCGGCGACCGATCGAGCTGCCGCTCCCCCTACCGGCTGCCGTCGGCGGCGATGACCACGTCGGTGAACAGATCCGGACCGTCGGTCCTCAGCAGGTCCTCGTATCCGGGCTCCGGCTGCACGTCCACGAACACCATCGCACCGAGGTCCTCGGGAATTCCGTCGTCGAACCGGGGCGCGCCGGGTGACCCGACGAACAGGTGCGTCACCCACTGATCGGCGAGCTCGTCCTCGAACGACGCCGCGCGTTCCTGGGGAGCCACCAGGGCGGCACCGGCAGTGGCGGCCACGAGCAGCTCGAGCACCGCGGCCTCCGAGTCGGCGGGCCCGTGCACGTGCGTGCGGGACTCGTAGTCGACGCCGGTGCGGGTCGCGAGCCGGGCGGCCACGTCCGCCGCGGCCGCGTGGACGATCACCCGTTCCCGTTCGGTGCCGGCAGCGAGCACGAACGCCGGGTCGTCGCCCCGGATCGGACGTGTCAGGTCCGCGTAGGTCACCGGGGTCCCGGACTGTGCCTCGATCGCCGCGGCCGTGTCCGGATCGTCCAGGACGATCACCGACGCATCGGCGGGGTCCCCGGCGACACCGAGCACGACGTCGAGTCCCGCCCCGCCGGACACTGCCTCGTCGAGGAGGACGACCGCGGCGCCGGTCTTCAGGACGGCCCACACGGCGGCGGCGCGGTCCACCGAGCGCGGCATCCGGATGCCGACCCGGCTTCCGGTGCCGATACCGCGACCGAGCAGGAACCGGGCCGAACGCGACGACCTCGCATCCAGCTCGGCGTAGGAGACCTCGTCCTCGCCGTCCGCGAGCGCCGGAGCCTCCGGGTCGGACTCGACGGTGGACATGAGCACCGACACCAGGTTGCGGGCCGTGGCCCCCGACTCGGATTCCGTGTCGGTCGTGCGTGCCTGGAACTGTGCGCGTTCGGCGGCACCCATGATGTCGGTGTCGCCGACGATCACGTCGGGCTTCGTGACGACCGCCTCCACGATCCGGGTGAACCGCTCGGCGAACCGCTCGACGGTGGCGGCGTCGAACAGGTCGGTGGCGTAGGTGAACCCGGCGATCAACTCGTCCGGATCACCCGCGCCGTCGTAGGTGCCCTCGAGCGTCAGCATCAGATCGAACTTGGCCGCGACCTCTCCGGTGTCGAGGCCGCTGATCGTCAGGCCCGGCAGCTCGAAGGACACCGGCCGGAAGTTCTGCAGCGACAGCATCACCTGGAAGAACGGGTGACGTCCCGACGACCGTGCCGGACCGAGAACCTCGACGAGACGCTCGAACGGCAGATCGGCGTTCGCGAATGCCGACAGGTCCGTTTCCCGGGCGCGGTCGACGAGCTCACCGAACGACCGGGACGGATCGACATCGGTGCGCAGCACGAGCGTGTTGACGAACATGCCGATCAGGTCGTCGAGTTCGGGTTCGCCGCGTCCCGCGACACCGGTGCCGACCGCGATGTCGCGGCCGCCGGTGAGCCGTGCCAGCAGGACCGCCAGCGCCGCGTGCACCACCATGAACATCGAGGTGTTGTGTGCGCGCGCGAGTTCGGTCAGCCCGCGGTGCAGCTCGGGCTCGAGCGTGAACGCGTGGTACGCGCCCGCCATGGACGGCATCGCCGGCCGTGGCCGGTCCGTGGGCAGCTCGAGGTCGTCGGCCAGTCCGGCGAGCGCCTCTCGCCAGTAGCCGAGCTGTGCCGAGATCTGCGAGTCCGGATCGTCCTCGGTACCGAGGACGGCCCGCTGCCACAGCGCGAAATCGGCGTACTGCACCGGCAGCGGCGCCCATTCGGGCAGGCGTCCCGCGGCCCGCTCGGTGTACGCGACCATGACGTCACGGGTCAGCGGACCGAGCGAGAAGCCGTCACCACTGATGTGATGCATGACCAGCACGAGGACGTGCTCGGTCTCGTCGACCTCGAACAACCGAATCCGGACCGGAACTGCCTCGGTCACATCGAATCCCGCCGACGCCATGGCGCGCACCCGGTCGGGCAGCTCGTCCGCGCCGACCCGTTCGGGAGTCAGGTCCGGCAGGGCGTCGGCGACCGGCAGCACCACCTGGTGCCCGCTGCCGTCGAGTTCGGGATAGACGGTGCGGAGGATCTCGTGCCGGCCGATCACGTCGCCGACCGCGCCCTGCAGCGCCGCCACGTCCAGCGTGCCGGACAACCGGATCGCCAGCGGGATGTTGTAGGACCCGGAAGCCGGATCGAACCGGTTCAGGAACCACATGCGCTGCTGCGCGAGCGAGAGCGGCACGATCTCCGGTCGCGGACCGGCCGTGAGCGGCGCACGGCCACCGCCGCCGGCGAGCCCTTCCAGCCGGGCCGCGAGCGTCCCGACGGCCGGCGCCTCGAACAGTTCCCGGACCGGGACCGTGGTGTCGAGTGCCGCGCCGAGCCGCGCCGCGACCTGCGTCGCGATCAGCGAGTTGCCACCGAGATCGAAGAAGTCGTCGTCCGCCCCGACGCGGTCGACGCCGAGCACATCCGCGAACACCCCGGCGACGATCTCCTCGATCGGCGTCGACGGCGCACGGAACGCCTTGGCCTCGAACACCGGTTCCGGCAGCGCCCTGCGGTCCAGCTTGCCGACCGGGGTCAGCGGGATCGCGTCGAGCGGGATCACGACGACCGGCACCATGTGTGCGGGCAGCGAGGTCGCCGCGAACTCCCGCAGCGCCTCGGTGTCCAGGTCGGCGCCGGCGGCGGGGACGACGTACGACACGACGGCGGTGCCACCGGTCGGGGTCTCGTGGCCGATCGTCGCCGCGAAGTCCACGCGCTCGTGCGAGACGAGTACGACGTCGATCTCGTCGAGTTCGACCCGGAGGCCGCGGATCTTCACCTGGTGGTCGCTGCGGCCGACGTAGGCGATTTCCCCGCTCGGGGTCCACCGCACGACGTCGCCGGTGCGGTACATCCGCTCGCCGGGTTCGCCGTACGGGTCGGCGACGAACCGGTCGGCGGTCAGTGCGCCGCGGGCGTGATACCCGCGTGCAAGCTGGACTCCCGAGATGTACAGCTCGCCGACGACGCCGACGGGGACCGGGCGCAGCCGCGCGTCGAGCACGACCTCGCGCATCCCGCGGATCGGGCCACCGATGGTGATCGGTGCGCCCGGCACCATCGGCTCCGAGATGTTCGCCATGATCGTGGTCTCGGTAGGGCCGTAGCCGTTGTACAGCGAACGACCGGGCGCCCAGCGTGCGACGACGTCGGCGGGCACCGCCTCACCACCGGCGGCGAGGTGCTGCAGCGAATTCAGACCGGACGGATCCATCGACGCCAGCACCGCAGGGGTGATGAAGGCGTGCGAAACCCGTTCGCGGCGAATGAGTTCCGCCAGCTCTGCACCACCGAACACGGCGGCGGGCGAGATCACCATCGTCGAGGACGCGCCGAGCACGAGCAGCAGCTCGAGCATCGATGCGTCGAAGCTCGGCGACGACACGTGCAGGATCCGGGAATCCGGGCCGGGACGGTAGCGCTCGCGCTGCTCGACACAGAAGTTGTGCAGACCCGCGTGCGTGACCGAGACACCCTTGGGCTTACCCGTGGAGCCGGACGTGTAGATGACGTACGCCACCTGCTCGACCCGAATCGGGAGGGGCAGTTCGGCCTCGGCGACCGGAGTCGCCGCTTCCGCCTCGCCCGACGTCTGTACCGCGGCGTCGTCGAGGACGAGCCAGTCGGTGACGCCGGGCAGCGCCTCGACGTGCTGCGCCAGGGTCAGACCGACCGCGGCGCGCGCATCGGTGACCATGTGCTCGATCCGGTCCGCCGGGTAGTTCGCGTCCACCGGGACGAAGGCGGCACCGGTCTTCGTCACGGCCCAGACCGCGAGCACCGATTCGATCGATCGCGGAATCGCGACCGCGACGAGCTGCTCGGCACCGACACCGCGCTGCAGCAACACGCGGGCGAGCTGCGACGAACGCGCGTCCAGCTCACGGTAGGTGAGCTCGCGATCCTCGCAGCGGACCGCGACCCCGTCGGGGTTCGCGGCGACGGCCGCGGCGATCAGCTCGGGCAGCGTACGCGGCTCCGGACCGGCCGGTCCGGCGTGCGCCAGGAGCCCGGCGAGCTCGCCGGGAGCGAACAGATCGGCGTCCCCGACGGACTGATCCGGGGCACCGGTCAGTGCCGCGAGAAGCCGCACGAAACGCTCCGCGAACGCGGCGACCGTCGAGTCGTCGAACAGATCGGTCGCGTACTCGAACATCGCGGGCACGGCCGCGCCTTCGTCCCGGTCTCCCGGGACGACGGTGAGCTGCAGGTCGAACTTCGCGATGTGGGCGTCGGCCTCGACCGGCGCCACCGACAGGTCGCCGAGCTCGAACGTTCCCGCGGCCAGGTTCTGGAAGGCCAGCACCACCTGGAAGATCGGCGAATGCGCCTGCGAGCGGACGGGATCGAGCTCGTCGACGAGACGCTCGAACGGAACGTCGGCGTGCCCGAACGCCGCGAGGTCGCCTTCGCGGACCCGGCGCAGCAGATCGGTGAACGACTCGGAGCCGTCGACGACGGTACGCAGCACCGCGGTGTTGACGAACATGCCGACCAGGTCGTCGAGCGCGGCCTCACCGCGACCGGCGACCGGCGACCCGATCACGATGTCCTCGGTGCCCGACAGGCGGGCCAGCAGCACCGCGAACGCCGCGTGCACCACCATGAACGGCGTCGCCGACTGCTCGGACGCGCACCGTTCGACGGCGGCGAACACGTCCGCCGGCAGCTCGAAGCGGTGCGTGTCGCCGCGATAGGTCGCTTGCGCCGGCCGGGGCCGGTCGGTGGGCAGGTCCAGCACGTCCGGGGTTCCGGCGAGGGTCTCGGACCAGTAGGCGAGCTGGTTGGAGATCAGCGATTCCGGATCGTTCTCGTCGCCGAGGACTTCGCGCTGCCACAGCGCGAAGTCCGCGTACTGCACCTCGAGCGGTGCCCACGACGGCGCCTCGCCCCGCGAGCGGGCCGCGTAGGCCACCATCACATCGCGGGCGAGCGGGCCCATGGAGAACCCGTCGGCGCTGATGTGGTGCGCCACGAGCACCAGAATCCGCTCGTTCGGGGACAACTCGCCGGGGGACAACTCGAGCAGCACTGCACGGAAGGGCACCTCGGCAGTGACATCGAAGCCGGAACCGATCAGCTCGGCGACCCGCTCGGTGACGCGCTCGGCGTCGACACGCTCGACCCCCAACACCGGAGCGTCGGCGACAGGCAGCACGACCTGCTGTCCCACGCCGTCGAACTCCGGGTAGTAGGTACGGAGCACCTCGTGGCGCGCCACGACATCCGAGACCGCGGCGGTGAGTGCCGCGACGTCGAGCGCTCCGCTCAGCCGCAACGCCACCGGAATGTTGTTCACGGCCGTGCCGGAATCGAAGCGGTTGAGGAACCACATCCGCTGCTGCGCCAGCGACAACG
>NZ_JTIZ01000083.1:0-300 GCF_000801125.1 Rhodococcus sp. Chr-9 | reverse complement strand
GACCTGCTCGACCGCCTCGTCCGGATCCGACGCCACGATCCACCGCTTGGCGACCTGCTCGATCGGCAACGCATCCGCCGCCGCCTCCATCTCCATCGGATCATCGATCGAATGCTTCTGCTCCGGCGTGAGCGACAGCGGCGCCCAGAAGCGGGTGTTCTCCAACGCCTTGTCCGGATCGGTGTCGTACGAGATCTTGATCTCGATCATTCTGTCGATCTGCGCCACATCCCGCTCCGCCTTCTCCGCCCCCTCGGCGACGGCCGGCAACAGCTTGTCGGTGTAGAGCTCCATGCCCTT
>NZ_JTIZ01000082.1:0-28215 GCF_000801125.1 Rhodococcus sp. Chr-9 | reverse complement strand
AGCAGTGTGCTGGATTCCACGTGTCCAAGATCAGGGGTCAAGCTCCGTTGTCGGGAGCCGGAACCATACGAACACTGCCGACGCGATCAGGGCGACGACCCCACCCACGAGCATGAAGATTGCAGTGGCGTGAGGGTCGCGACCGTAAGGCAACTCGGATTTGTCGGTGATGTAGATGGTCAGCGCCGCTACGGCCAGGCATCCGAGGCCGACCACGACGAGCAGGACCATGAAAATGGTTAGAGGCGTAAGTCCTCCAGGAACAACGATGCCCGTGCCATATTCCGGATGCCTGTAACTTCTGATGCGTGGCGAATACAGGACATGTCGAATCCCGCCGAGTCTGACACACATCACGCCCATGAGCAGCATTGCTGCTCCGTACAACAGCGAACCGATCGTGGATACCAACTCCTCGTGGAGGATATTCGCAGAACTGTCAACCAGACTCCACGTAGCGAAGACCAGAACACATACCCCCGTTATGCACCATCCGATTCGAAGACGTTGCGGCCAACAGGGCGCGTCGGAGGAACTATCGGCGCGAACGTGATTCCGGTCTTCCGGCGTGCCTTCGGTCATTACCACAACTCCTGGATCCTCTTGGATGTGTACCACGTGGCAAAGCCCCCGAGCACAAGCCCGACAGCGAAGCCGGCGGCGGTGCCGACCCCTGGAACGACCGAGCCGGTCGCAGCGCCGATAGCCGCGGTAGTTCCCTTCGACGCCAGGAATGCACCGACCATGCCGACAACGGTTCCGGCGCTCTCGGACACCACCGCCTCGGTGGGATCCATGCCTCCCTTGATGTCGTTGACGATCGCAGGAACGGTGCCTACTGCAGCGGCAGCCGGGTTCATTCCACGTGCGATGTTGCGTGCGACATCGTCGCCCGAGGCCACTGCCGCGTCGGTCAGGAGTTCCTTGGTAGCTCCGGACATTGCGCCGATGGACGACGCTGCGATGGTCGATGGCCAGTCAGGCCACCAGGAGAACTCGCCGTTCTCGTTCTGCACGACCTTCCCCGGCGCCGCGGCATCCCTGGCTGCTTCGAGTACCGCAACGGCAGCGGTGAAGCGATCGGCAGTTTCCGTCGCGGCTCGCGACGCTTGTTCGAGAGCGCCGGTGACGGTGTGGGTCAGTTCCGTTGCTTCGTGTTCGAGGCGGACGCGGGCCTCTGCGACGGCTTCGCTCGGCAGCGTCGCCGAGAGGATGTGGATCTGGTCGGAGGGGTCGACGGTGCCGTCGTCGTGCACGGTGAACCCGGACTGTTCGGCGCCGCCCACGACCGACAGGAGGTGCAGGCGGGTGCCTTCGACGAGCCACGCGCCGGTGCGGTACGCCTCAGCGACCTGCAGGAGTGCTTCGGCGATGGCGCTGCCCAGCGAGCGTTCGCGGACCACTCGCGCGGCGGCGGCACGTGCGGCGTCGCCGGACCATCGCTCGGCGAGCACATCCTGCTCGGTGAGCAGACCTTTCATGCGGTCGTCGAGTGTGTCGACGAGCACGTCGAGGTGGTCGGCGGTGATTCGCAGCGCGTCGGGATTCCAGGACCGGACCGCAGCGACTCCCGGTCTCATCCGTGCTGATCCATCGCCGAGAGTGCAGCCACGAAGTCCGTCTCTGCGACGACGTAATCGTTCGCGGCGCCGTCGGTGATGTCGACGATCTCGCGCAGGCGACTGCACACGTTGCCGAGTGCTTGATCGGTGGCGGTGAAGGCTCGTGCGCAGACGGCCGCGAATTCTGTTCCGGGAAGTGCTGATTGCGACACGGCATACGGTTCGCCGACGTCCCAGTCGTTCATCGCGTCGGCGGTGTCCGCCACGAAGGCTGCGAATGTGCGCAGCACTTCAGGATCTACGTGCAATGTCACCACTGCCCCCCGACAGAATCCCCCGATACGTCCGGGTGGGGACGATAGCAGACGGCGCCCTCACGGAGCCGGAGCGGACCGTCGGGCGACTTCGAGCGGGGCATCGGTCGTACGCGAGGTACGCAACACGTAGTGAAGGTTCGCAACGCCGGCAGTTGCTGGCCGTGTTGCGAGCCCGGAACTGTTGTTGCGTACCTCCCGGCTGTCCNGAGTGAGGCCTACTTGTAGCTGTAGAAGCCCTCGCCGGTCTTGCGACCCAGGCGACCCGCGTCGACCATGCGGCGCAGCAGTGCCGGGGGTGCGTAGTGCGGCTCGGCGAACTCGTCGTACAGCGACTGCGCGGCGTTGAGGGTGATGTCGAGGCCGACGGTGTCGATGAGGGTCAGCGGTCCCATCGGGTAGCCGCAGCCGCCCTTCATCGCGGCGTCGATGTCTTCCTTCGTCGCGTAGCCCGACTCGAGCATGCGCACTGCCGAGCACAGGTACGGGATGAGCAGGGCGTTGACGATGAAACCCGCACGGTCGCCTGCGCGCACGGCCGTCTTGCCGAGGGTGTTCTTCGCATAGTCGAACACCGTGTCGGCGGTGGCCTCGTCGGTGGTGAGCGCCGAAATGATCTCGACGAGCGGCATCACCGGCACCGGGTTGAAGAAGTGCACGCCCACGACCTTGCCGGGCCGCTGCGTCGCCTGCGCCATCTTGATGACGGGGATCGACGACGTGTTGGTGGCGAGGATGCCTTCGGGCTTCACGATCTTGTCGAGCTCGGAGAAGATCTCCACCTTGAGAGACTCGATCTCGGGGGCGGCCTCGACGACAAGGTCGCGGTCGGCGAACTCCTTCAGGTCGAGGGTGACGCGGATCCGTCCGAGGACCGCGTCGGCGTCCTCCTGCGTGATCTTGCCGGACTTGACGCCACGTCCGATCGACTTCTTCAGACGCTCGCGTGCCGCGGCGGCGAACTCCTCGGTGGTCTCCTTGACGAGGACGTCGCTACCGGCCTTGGCGCACACCTCGGCGATACCGGCACCCATGGTGCCGCCACCGATCACGCCTACCTTTTCCACTGCCACTGCGGTAACTCCTGATCGCTTCGATGTTCCGGGGGTAACCTACGCGACCGGTGTCAGCGCAGCAGCGCGCGCGACATGACGACGCGTTGGATCTGGTTGGTGCCCTCGTAGATCTGCGTGATCTTCGCGTCGCGCATCATGCGCTCGACCGGGAAGTCGGTGGTGTAGCCGGCGCCACCGAACAACTGCACGGCGTCGGTGGTGACCTCCATGGCGACGTCCGACGCGAAGCACTTCGCGGCGGCCGAGATGAAGCCGAGGTTGGGCTCGCCGCGCTCGGCGCGAGCGGCGGAGGTGTAGACCATCAGGCGTGCGGCCTCGACCTTCATCGCCATGTCGGCGAGCATGAACTGCACACCCTGGTTGTCGGAGATCGGGCGGCCGAACTGCTTGCGGTCCTTGACGTAGGCGGTCGCCGCGTCGAGGGCGCCCTGGGCGAGGCCGACGGCCTGCGCACCGATGGTGGGGCGGGTGTGGTCGAGGGTCGCGAGAGCGGTCTTGAAGCCGGTGCCCGGCTCGCCGACGATGCGGTCGCCGGGGATGCGGCAGTTCTCGAAGTACAGCTCGGCGGTGGGGGAGCCCTTGATGCCGAGCTTCTTCTCCTTCGGTCCGACGACGAAGCCCTCGTCGTCCTTGTGGACCATGAAGGAGGAGATGCCGTTGGCGCCCTTCTCGGGGTCGGTGACGGCCATGACGGTGTACCAGGTGGACTTACCACCGTTGGTGATCCAGCACTTGGAGCCGTTGAGGATCCAGTCGTCGCCGTCGGCCTTGGCGCGGGTGCGCATGGAGGCGGCGTCGGAGCCGGCTTCGCGCTCGGACAGCGCGTAGGAGGCCATCGCGCCGTTGACGATGTCGGGGAGGACCTTGGCCTTGAGTTCGTCGGAGCCGCGGAGGATCAGGCCCATGGTGCCGAGCTTGTTGACGGCGGGGATCAGCGAGGAGGAGCCGCATACTCGGGCGACCTCTTCGATGACGATGCAGGCGGCGATCGAGTCGGCGCCTTGGCCTTCGAACTGCTCGGGCACGTGGATGGCGTTGAAGCCCGACTTGTTGAGGGCGTCGAGGGCTTCCTGCGGGAAGCGGGAGTTCTCGTCGACGTCCTTGGCGTAGGGCGCGATCTCCTTCTCGGCGAGCGCGCGGATGGCCTCGCGCAGCGCGTCGTGCTCCTCGGAGAGCTTGAACAGATCGAAGTCGGGATTGAGGGCCATGACGGCGGACTCCTAACGGCACGCGGTGCCAGATTTGCGAACGTAGCTCCCTCGACGATATCGGGGCGAGGGTTCGCGACGTGACGGAATGAGTCGATTGTAACCACGGCACTCAGTGCCAGGTCAACGGCGCTGCTGTGCGCCTTCGAGTTGGAGCCGAACCTGCTCGGCGATCTCGGCCGGTGTCAGGTGGGCCGGATAGGTCACCACCGCGACCGCCGGCGGAGCCGGCGCGACCTTCCCGTTCGTCGCGCCTTCGGGCACCGGAACCACCCCGTACGTGCGGCGGAGCTCGAGCAGCTCCTGCTCGAGGCGTTCGGCAGTGGCGGTCTCGTCGCCGCGGATCATCGCGCGCAACACGAAATTGTGCGTGGCGGTCATCGCCGCCGCGAAGCTGACGGTGCGCACCGGCTTCTCCGTCGGGACGGCGGCGCGCAGGAAGTCGGTGAACAACCGCTCGTAGCGGTAGGTGGTGACGAGTTCGCGCTCCCGCAGCGCCGGCACCCGCTGCACCACCCGATACCGCCACACCGCCAGCTCGCGCCGGTCCCGGAAGTGCCCGAAGACGAGCTTGGCCCCCTCGCAGGCCGCCGCCCACGGATCGTCGAAATCCTGCGAGAGGTACTCGGCGACCTGCTCGAGCAGCGACTCGTGATCGGCGAAGATCACGTCCTCCTTCGACCGGAACTGCCGGAAGAAGGTCCGCCGCGACACCCCTGCGGCCGCGGCGATCTGCTCGACGGTGGTCGACTCGTAGCCGAACTCGGAGAACAAACGGATCGCCTGCGTGACGACATGCACCCGGAACTGGGCGGGATCGGGGCCCGTCGAATCGAGGCGACGGGTGCTGTTACCGGTACCGGATGTCATGGCGTCGAGTATCCAATGCAGTCGTGAGGGGTCGGCTCACCCCTCGGCGGCTTCGGCCGATCGCAGCTCGAACTTCAGGATCTTGCCGGTCGAGGTGCGGGGCAGCTCCAGCGGGAAGACGATGTCGCGCGGCACCTTGTACCCGGCGAGCAGCGTGCGCGTGTAGTCGATGATCTCCTCGGCCGTGACCGATTCGCCCTTCTTCAGGATCACGAACGCCTTGGGACGCTCACCCCACTTCTCGTCCGGAACGCCGACGACCGCGACGTCGAGCACCGCCGGGTGGCTGACGATCGCCTGCTCGACCTCCACGGTCGAGATGTTCTCGCCGCCGGAGATGATGATGTCCTTTGCGCGGTCCTTGAGCTGGATGTATCCGTCCGGGTACATCACGCCGAGGTCGCCGGTGTGGAACCAGCCGCCGCGGAACGCCTCCTCGGTCGCGTCCGGGTCCTTGTAGTAGCCGAGCATGACGTTGTTGCCGCGCAGCACGATCTCGCCCATGGTCTCGCCGTCGGCGGGCACGTCGTTCATGTCCTCGTCGACGACCCGCGCGGTCTCGGCCTGCAGCATGCCCACACCCTGACGGGAGAGCAGCGCGGCGCGTTCGTCGGCCGGCTTGTCGTCCCAGCTGTCCTGGTACTCGCAGATCGTGTACGGGCCGTACACCTCGGTGAGTCCGTAGACGTGGACAACCGTGATGCCGATCTGTTCGAGCTGGGCGATCACCGTCGGCGACGGCGGCGCGCCGGCCGTGGTGATCCGCAACGGACGGTCGAGTGGATGAGCCTGCTCGGCGTTCGCGATGGTCGAGCACACCGCGGGCGCACCGCACAGGTTGGTGACACCGAGGTTGTCGATGGCATCCCAGATCGCGTCGGCCCGCACCGCCCGCAGGCAGATGTGGGTGCCCGCCGCAGCGGTCACCGCCCAGGGCGTACACCAGCCGTTGCAGTGGAACATCGGCAGTGTCCACAGATACTTGCTCTGCCCGTCGAAGCTGTTGTGGAAGGTCTCGCCCAGCGAGTTCAGGTACGCGCCGCGATGGGTGTACATCACGCCCTTGGGTTTGCCGGTCGTGCCCGAGGTGTAGTTGAGGGTGATGACGCCGAGCTCGTCGTCGACGCTCCACGGCAGCGGCGTCGCATCGAGCGAGTCGGCCTGCGCGAGGAACTCGTCGTACCGAGCGGTAGCCACTCCGGCGGGGACATCCGGAGCCGGCACGGTGGAGTCGGGGACCTCGATGATCTCGGCGACGCCGGGAACGTTGTCGCGGACGTTCGCGACCGATCCGAGCAGTTCGGAGTCGACGAACAGCAGCTTCGTCTCGGAGTGGTCGAGGATGTACTCGAGTTCCGGCCCGGCCAGGCGCGAGTTCAGCGCGACCAGCACACCGCCCGCGAGCGGAACCGCGAAATGCGCGATGAGCATCTCGGGCACGTTCGGAGTCAGGTACGCGATCTTGTCGCCCGGCTCGATACGGCTGCGCAGCACGCGCGCGAGCCGCTGCGCCTCGTCGGCGAACTCGGCGTAGGTGTACGTGCGGTCGCCGTGGATGATCGCGGTGCGATCCGGGAACACCGCCGCGGACCGTTCGAGGAAGCGCAGCGGGCTCATCTGGCTGTAGTTCGCGGCTCCGGTCGAGCCGGGACGGACGGGGGCGATGGACACGGATACCTCCGGGGTGGCCTACTCGGATTCCGGCGTCTTCTGTGATCGTTGCAACACCGGGCGATGTGCAGGTTACAAATCGTGGAACTGGCCCCTCTACCCTCGAAAGTGGGTGTTCGGAGGGAAGAGTAGGAGCAATCGATGGATGTCGCCGTGCCGGATGTGTTGCGTCCCGACGATCTCGACACCCTCCGCGCCACGCTGCGCGACCTCGAGGCGACGACGGAACTACCGGTGCTCTTCGGTGGCGTGGTGCAGGGCTCGGACGTGGTCCTGTCCGGATTCGTCGGAACCCGCGGTCGTGCCCTGCGCAATCTGGTGATCGCCGCCGAACGCGGACTCGGCGGTCGGGTGGTCGTCGAACAACGTCCCGGCGCGGTCGCCGACTACTTCACCTCCCCGCACATCACCCACCACTACGACCGGCAGGTCGCGGGTGAGGGAATCGAGTCGTTGCTCGCCGTGCCGGTCGTGGTGCGCGGACGCACCCGGGCGGCGATCTACGGCGGGCTGAGGGTCAACCGGTCCATCGGCGACGTCGTGGCGGAGAAGGTCGTGCGGTCGGCCGCGGAGCTGGCGCGGGAGATCGAGATCCGCGACGAGGTCGATCGCCGCGTGTCGCTGATCGGGAACACGCGGGCCGCGCACGGCGCCACCGTACCTGCCTCCGTCTCCGAAGCGCTGACGGAAAGTCTCGTCGCGTTGCGGGCGATCGCGGCTCGGACCGATGATCCGTCGATCAGGGAACAGGTACGAACGGTCGAGGAGACCTTGACCCGGGCGCGCGACGGCGTATCGCACCCGCGGACGCATCTGACCGCGCGCGAGCACGACGTGCTGAGCCATGTGGCGCTGGGCTGCCGCAACGCGGAGATCGCCGACAGGTTGTCGCTGCGCGTGGAGACGGTGAAGACCTATCTGCGCAACGCCATGGACAAACTCGATGTGCGCAGTCGGCACGCGGCGGTCGTCGAGGCGCGGCGGCAGGGACTGCTGCCCTGATCGACCGCACTCCTGATCAGCGGCGGCGCAGTCGCCGGAAGAACTCGCGGATTGCGCTCAGCGCGCGCCGGAACTTCGTCTCGGTCGCGGGACGCTCGAGGACATCGGTACCCACCGGCGTGGGGAGCCGGACGGGCCAGCTGTCGTCGACGTCGACGACCTCGCGACCCAGCCCGCGCAGGTACTCGGCAAAGCTGCGTTGCCGTTCGGCGTGCCAGGCGGCCTGATCGGCCATGATGTCGAGTTCGGCGAGCTCGGGGAATCTCGCCACGAGCGCGCGGGTCAGGTGGCCGGCGGCGAGCGCGTCGGCCTCGGCCTCGTGCGGATTCGGCAGCGACACCCCGTACGCCTCGCACACCGCCTGCAGTGTGCGCCTGCCGGGCCGGCTGCGGTCCATCTCCCGGTCGATGACGTACGGGTCGACGACCGTGCCGATGTCGAGCCCCGTCAGGCCGAGCCGGCGTCCTTCGGCGTCGAGGACCGTCAGGTCGTAGCTGGCGTTGAATGCGACGACGATGTGGCCGCGCGCCCACGCGTCGCTCACGGCCTGCCGGATCTGCTTGTATCCCTCGAGATAGTCGAGTCCTTCGGCGCGGGCGTGGGCGGTGGTGATGCCGTGGATCGCGGTGGTCTCCTCGGGTATCGCGATACCCGGGTCGAGCAGCCACGAGCGTGTGTCGATGCGGTCGCCGTCGAAGGTCGCGACGCATGCCGTGACGATGCGGGCGTTGCGGGGATCCCGGTCGGTGGTCTCGAGATCGAACGCGCAGATCGGTCTGTCCGGCCAGTGCGTCATGTTCCGTCCTCGCGTCCGTCGGATGATGATCTGTCGAACGCATTGTTGCGGGAGGCACCGACATGCTCCGTCGCGGCCGCGACGGACATCCGCACAAGGAGAGAACCTCAGATGGTGTCGGTGCAGACCACGAAGTTGCGTTCCCGGTACACGAACCCCCCCTCGGACGTGGAGCAGTCGTTCACGTCGGAGGTGTCGAGCAGGATCTCGGTGACCTCCTCGCCCTGGACCGCGGGCTCACCGCAGTCGATGCGCTGCGGATCCTCGCCGCCGAGGTCGATGCAGTCGCCCACCACCCAGTCGATGTCGAGACACAACGCGCCGACCTCGATGCCGCCGAAGGACTCGTAGTAGGTCTGGTCGATGTCGCCGGGGCACATGGCACTGGCATCGACGACGTCGACGACCTTGTAATTCGAGCTCGGGCTGCCGCACACCGCGTAGTCGATGGTCGCGTCGTCGACCGTGCCGCCGAGCGCGACGCATTCGCCGGCTGCGACGTCGACGCTCAACTCGGTCGACGACGACGCCGACGGGGTCGTGGTGGGTAGGGAGAAGGACGGCGCCGTGGACGTGTCCAGGGCGTTCGCGGCGGGCACGGCCTGCCCTTCGACCTGGGTCGCGCATCCTCCGAGCACCCCTGCTGCCGCCAACGCCATCGCGGCACCGGCCGCCCCTCGGAGAATGTTCATGGTCGAAGAGCCTACGGAAGTGCTGCCGGTACCCGTACAGGGTGGAACGATGTGCCGCATGGACCTGCCTGTGGTGCCGCCGCTCGCCCCGATGCTCGCCAAGGTCTCCTCCACCGTCCCCTCCCAACCCGAAGACGGTCCCGACGAGTGGTCCTACGAACCCAAATGGGACGGTTTCCGGGCGATCGTCTTCCGCGACGGTGACGAGGTGGTTCTCGGCTCGCGCGGAGGCAAGGACCTCGTGCGCTACTTCCCGGAACTCGCCGACGCCGCGCGCGCCGAACTGCCCCGCAGGTGCGTGGTCGACGGGGAGATCGTCGTCCCGCGCGAACACGACGGCCGCACCCGACTCGACTGGCAGGCGCTGTCCGAGCGGATCCATCCGGCCGCCAGCCGGGTCACGATGCTCGCCGAGCAGACACCGGCCGTGTTCGTCGGTTTCGATCTGCTCGCTCTCGCCGACGAGAATCTCATGGAGACCCCGTTCGCGGAGCGGCGCGCGCGGCTGCGGTCCGAGATCGGCGGGGGTAAGAGCTGTCATGTCACGGTGGCCACGACCGACACCGATACCGCCCGCCGCTGGTTCGAGGAGTTCGAAGGGGCCGGCCTCGACGGCGTGATCGCCAAGCGACTCGACGGGCTCTATGTGCCCGACAAGCGGGAGATGCTCAAGCTCAAACATGCCCGCACCGCCGACTGCGTCCTCATGGGCTACCGCATGCACAAGAGCGTCGAGGGCATCGGGTCGTTGCTGCTCGGGCTCTATCACGACGGCGAACTCGCGATGGTCGGCGGAGCCTCGGCGTTCACGCGGGAGCGGCGCGAGGAACTGCTCGCCGAACTGCAACCGCTGCGACTCGGGGACGACGTCGTCGAGCAGGGCGAACCGACGCGGTGGCGTTCGGCGGTGGACCGCAGCTGGGTGCCGTTGCGTCCCGAACGTGTCGTGGAGGTCGCGTACGACCAGATGGAAGGTGTGTCGGGAGCGGGGATGCGGTTCCGGCACGCAGCGAAGTTCCTGCGGTGGCGTCCCGACCGTGACCCCGAGAGCTGCACGTTCGACCAGCTGGAGGTGCCGGTGCGCTACGACCTGTCGGATGTGCTCGACCGGACGGAGGACTGACATGGCCACGAAGCGTTCGCCCGCGGAGGAGTTGGACGTCGACGGCACGCCCGTGCGGTTGTCGAACCCCGACAAGATCTACTTCCCGCAGCTCGGCGCCGCGGGTGGCACGAAGCGGCACCTCGTGGAGTACTACCGCAGGGTCGCCACCGAGTTCGACGCACCGATCCTGACGGCTCTGCGCGATCGGCCGACGCATCTGCAGCGCTTTCCCGACGGCATCGAGGGGGAGGAGATCTATCAGAAGCGGGCACCGGTCAAGCGACCCGACCACGTGGCGACCTGCGAGATCACGTTCCCGTCGGGGCGTACCGCCGATGCGCTGCGTGTGTGTTCGGCTGCCGACGTGGTGTGGGCGGCCAATCTCGGGTGCGTGACTTTCCATCCGTGGCCGGTGCGCTGCGGCGACACCGACCGTCCCGACGAATTGCGCATCGACCTCGACCCGCAACCGGGAACCGATTTCGGCGACGCGCGGGCCGTGGCGCTGGAGGTCGTGCGCCCGCTTCTCGACGAACTGGGACTCGCCGGATATCCCAAGACGTCCGGTGGGCGGGGACTCCACATCTATCTGCGGATCGTGCCCGAATGGGATTTCGTCGGAGTCCGTCGTGCGGGGATCGCGCTCATGCGTGAGATCGAGCGGCGCAGCGACGGGCGGGCGACGACGGCGTGGTGGAAGGAGGAGCGCGGAGAGCGGCTCTTCCTCGACTACAACCAGAACGCGCGCGACAAGACGATCGCCTCGGCCTACTCGGTCCGTCGCACCCCGATCGCGACCGTCTCGACTCCGCTGACCTGGGACGAGCTGGTCGACGCCGAACCTGACGACTTCACGATCGCCACGGTGCCGGATCTGCTGGCGAAGCGCGGCGATCCGATGGCGGATCTCGATGCGCATGCGCACTCGCTGGACGTTCTGCTCGAGATGGCCGAACGGGACGAGGCGAACGGTATCGGCGACCTGCCGTATCCGCCGAATCACCCGAAGATGCCGGGGGAGCCGAAGCGCGTCCAACCATCCCGCGACACCGACCGGGCAAAGGACACGTGAACCGGAACGTTCGGGGAATCGCGTCCCTGTCGTGACCTCGAGTATGAGTCCTCCCGAGGTGCGAGTCCATAAACTGTCCGAGAGAACAGTCACTCGAGGTTCGGAAGGGTCGATGTCGTGATTCGCTCGTGGGCGTCCGGTCGGGTTCTCGGCGTCGGGGCAGTATTCGCTGCCGCCATCGGGGTCGGTTTCGTCATTCCTCAGACCGCGTCCGCGGCCACGACGTGCACGGCACCGCCGGGTGCCCCGGCCGAGATCGTGCAGATCGACGGGGGCGAAGCGTGCGGTGCGTCCACCGACGGCACCGCCGAGGCGTGGAGCTATGCCGAGCGGGGCGTGGGATTCGCCGATGCCCGCAGTGCCGCACAGGTGGTGGCCGCCGGATTCGACGGCGGTGTCGGCGCCGGGGAAAGCACGTCGGGACGGCTGTTCGCGATCGGCGTGGGGGAGGAGGCCCTGGCGCTCGGTGTGCTCGAAAGTCCGGGCACGGCGGTCGTCGCCGCGGGTCCGCAGTCGCAGGCCTATGTGGGCGACGCCGACGATCCGGTGTTGTGCGAGGGCACGGCGGCGGCCGCGTTCGAACTCGAGGCCGCACGCGGGTGTGTCGTGCTGGGCGACTTCCGGTACTTCACTCCTGGCGCGCAGACGCCGCCGTCGCCCCTGCCGTAGATTCGACGCGTCTCGCCGGGATCCTCGACAGACAGACTGTACGTAAACCCTTCCTTTACGTTCCGTGTCGTCGTAGCCTGTCGCACATGCCGATGGAGGTGTCGCGATGACGACCGGAGCAGTCTTCGAACCTGCCGGGGCGACAGCGTCGTTCGCACCGGTGCACGTCCCGGGGCGGATCGACGCCCGGCCGGGCCCGGCGGCGCCGACCGAGATGGTCGTCGATGCGCGATTCCTGCGGCTGGCCGACGCGTTCTTCTCGCTGTACAAGCGGCCCCGGGACGGCGGCGGCGCACTCACCGCCTATCTCCACGGTGAGAAGGTCCTCGACATCTGGTCCGGCTGGTCGGCCCCCGACAAGCGGTGGAGCCGCGACACCATGGCGTTGTCGTTCTCGACCGGCAAGGGCGTGGCGTCGACCGTCGTGCACCGTCTGGCCGAGCGCGGAGTGATCGACTACTTCGCGCCCGTTGCGCAGTACTGGCCGGAGTTCGCCGCGAACGGCAAAGATGACATCACCGTCGCGGACGTCATGACCCACCGATCCGGCCTGCACCGGGTGCGCGGTCTGGTTCCGGGGACGCGCGGGATCCTCGACTACGAGACGACCGTCGCGGCACTCGAGCAGGCGGCACCGGATCGACGGCGGCGACGCGGCTCGGGCTACCACGCCGTCACCTACGGATGGCTCGTCGCCGAACTCGTGCAGCGGGTGACCGGTCTGCCCTTCGTGGAGGTCGTGGAGCAGGAGATCGCCCGGCCCCTCGGCGATCCCGATTTCTGGTACCGCGTGCCTCATGACGAACGGGGCCGTATCGCGAAGCTCTTCCCGCGGCTCGCCCCGGTCGGCCTGCACTGGGGTGCGAGCGCCGCGGTCCTGTCGCGACTCGAACCGACCCGCGGTCTCGCCGAGGCCGCGATGCCCGACGGCTTCGACAGGCTCGTCGGCGACCCGGCCGTGCACGACTCGGTGATGCCGGGCTGGAACGGTGTGTTCACCGCCCGCTCGCTCGCGCGTATGTACGGGGCGATAGCCGCCGGCGGGACGATCGACGGCGTGAAGTTCCTCGACGCCACCACGATCGACGAGATGTCGCGCGTGCGGGTGCGCAGCCGGGACTACGTGCTCGGTGTGCCGATGGCGTGGCGGCTCGGCTACCACCAGCCCATCTTCGCGAGCATCCAGCGTCCGCGTGGTGCGCTCGGGCACTACGGAGTGGGTGGCTCGGGGGCGTACGCCGATCTCGACACCGGTCTGTCGCTCGCCTTCGTCACCAACCGGCTCGGTGCCGGCGCGATCCCGCTCGGGGACCTGCGTCTGGCGCGGCTGGGCGAACTCGCCCGGTCGCTCGCGCGTCGTGCCTGAATCTTTCTGTCATTTTCGTGGTTCCGGGGACGGGGGTCCCTCGAGGGCGGGACGATCCGAATCGGAGCATCGTCGATTCGAGGAGTTCAGCCATGAGCCATGTCTACCGGGTGATCGAGGTCGTCGGATCGTCGACGACGGGAGTCGACGACGCGATCGCGAAAGCGGTGGCGCGAGCAGCGGAGACCACGCGGCATCTCGAGTGGTTCGAGACGGTCAACATCCGGGGCCACATCGACGACGGCCGGGTGGCCCACACGCAGGTCACTCTCAAAATCGGTTTCCGCATCGAATCGAGCGCCGAAACGGACATCTGAGGCACCTCGACAGCCGGAAATTCGATGATCTCGTTTCGGGAACGTGGTTCTCGACCGAAACTGGAACGTGTACTAGTCTGAGGCCCGTTCGTTGTCCGGAATCGGCACTGTAGGCAGGTACAACTGTGGCTTATGTAATCACCCAGGCGTGCTGCAACGACGCCTCGTGTGTCGAGGTCTGCCCGGTCAACTGCATCCACCCGACACCCGACGAAGCACCCTTCGCGACCACGGAGATGCTCTACATCGATCCCGACACGTGCATCGACTGCGGGGCCTGTGTCGACGAGTGCCCGGTGGATGCGATCGCCGCCGACAACGAACTCACGCCGGCGCAGGAGCCGTATCTCGAGATCAACGCCGAGTACTACCGTCGCTACCCGATCGGACCGGACTGGCCCGAGCTGCGCACGCGCCGCAAGCTGCCCGCCGAGCTGGGCACGCTGCGGGTGGCGATCGTCGGCTCGGGTCCTGCGGCGTGCTATGCCGCGATGGATCTGGTGACGCACTCGGCGGTGCAGGTCGACATCTTCGACCGCCTGCCTACCCCCTACGGGCTCGTGCGTGCCGGTGTGGCCCCCGATCATCAGAGCACCAAGGGAGTCGGCGACCTCTTCCGCAGCGCCATCGGCCACAAGAACACCCAGTGCTATTTCAACGTCGAGGTCGGCACCCACATCACCCACGAGGAACTGCTCGCGCACCATCACGCCGTGATCTACGCCGTCGGTGCCGCAGGCGACCGCACGCTGGGTATCCCGGGAGAGGACCTCGTGGGCAGCCGCGCCGCGACCGAGTTCGTCGCCTGGTACAACGGACACCCTGATTTCGCCGACCACACCTTCGATCTGTCGGCCGAACGCGCGGTGATCATCGGCAACGGCAACGTCGCCCTGGACGTCGCGCGAGCCCTGGTGATGGACCCCGACGAGCTCGCGCGCACCGACATCGCCGAGCACGCGCTCGAGGCGCTGCGGAAGTCGAACATCCGCGAGGTCGTGGTCGTGGGCCGGCGCGGCCCGGCGCAGGCCGCCTACACCAACCCGGAGCTGCTCGCGCTCGGCTCGCTGCCCGGTGTCGATGTGGTCGTCGACCCGGTCGAGGTCGAACTCGACCCGGTCAGCCGCGCGCTGATCGACGATCCGGAGGTCGAACCCCGCCTGACGCTCAAGGTGCGGCAGGTCGAGGGCTTCGCGCAGCGCACTCCCACCGAGGGCAACAAGCGGGTCGTGCTGCGCTATCTCGCCTCGCCGGTGGAGATCTCCGGCGACGGTGTTGTCGAATCGATCACCCTCGAGCGCAACGAACTGGTCGAGGTCGACGGCCGTCTCGAGGCCCGCCCGACCGGACAGACCGAAATCCTCGAGGCGGGATTGGTGCTGCGTTCGATCGGTTACCGCGGCACCGCGCCGGCCGGTCTGCCCTTCGACGAGCGGCGCGGGGTCATCCCGAACGAGGGCGGCCGGGTGACCGACGCCGAGGCCGGAGCACCGGTGCCCGGTGTCTACACCGCCGGTTGGATCAAGCGTGGTCCCAGCGGCGTGATCGGCACCAACAAGCAGTGCTCTGCCGAAACGGTCGAGAAGATCCTCGACGATTTCGTCGAGGGCAAGCTGCCCGAGCCGGTCGCCGATCGGGAGAAGTTGGCGGCGCTGGTGGCCGAGCGGCGTCCGGAGCACATCGATTACCGGGGCTGGCTGCAGATCGACAAGCAGGAGAAGGCCCGCGGATCGGCGGCGGGACGCTCGCGCCTGAAGTTCGTCTCGATCGAGGAGATGCTCGCAGCGTCGCGGATCGAGTAATCCCGTCCGGTGGCGGGAACCCGGACCCATGGCTCAGCACTCCCCCCCGGCGGTCGCTGCGTCGGGCCGATGGATCGATACCGACGGGACCCGCTACCCGTCCGGCGACACCCACGCATGGACGCCCGGCACCAATCAGACCCTGTGCGGGGTGCCGCTCTCCCGTGCCCGACTCGACCGCGTTCCGCACGTGCCGTGGAGCGACGCGCTGTACCTGGCGGAGCTGGGTGAGCACGGAGTCGTCCCGTGTCGTCGCTGCACGGCGGCCACCCGCAACGACCGGCCGCGGTGACAGGGGCGATCGGTACCGGGCGCGTACTCGCCGAGATGGCGATCCGAGCGGGTGATGCCCGCGACCAGGTCGTCGCGGTCGGAGACGCGATCGCCGATCTCCTGCTGTACCTCGCCGATGCACACGGTGTCGCCGCGGCGCAGAAGGCCTCGGAGCACGGGCAACTCCACTTCCACGGGGAACTGGATCGCAGCCGGACGCGCTTGGGGTCCCGAAGATCCCTGACCTGCAGGGAAGATCCGGGACGGTCGCGGTGTTGAGACGACCGTGCAGGTGGCGTTGTCGTTGCTGGACCGCTCCCGGACCCGGGAGGGGCAGCCGGACGCTGCCGCATTGCAGCAGACCCTGCGTCGCGCCGAACTCGCCGAGGCGGCCGGCTACCACCGCTTCTGGGTGGCCGAGCACCACGCCGTCCCAGGCATCGCGTCGGGAGCTCCACCGCTGCTCATCGGCACGATCGCGGAGCGGACGAGCCGGATCCGGGTGGGATCCGGCGGCGTCATGCTGCCCAACCATCAACCGATCGTCGTCGCCGAACAGTTCGCGATGCTCGAAGCGATGCACCCGGGACGGATCGATCTGGGTGTCGGTCGTTCCCTCGGATTCACCGCGCCTGTGCGCGATGCGCTGCGGACCCACAAGGCCGACGCGGACGACTTCGCCGCCGACATCGAGGAACTGCGCGGTTATCTGCACGGCACCGCCGAAGTGACGGTGCGTCCTCGACTGTCCGAGCCGCCTCCGATCTTCGTCCTCGGCACCGGGCAGGGTATGCGGCTGGCGGCGCGTCTGGGCCTGCCCGTCGTCGTCGCCGGACCGCTTCTGCGGCAGGGATCGGAACCGTTCGACCGTTATCGCGCCGACTTCCGCCCGGCCACACCCGGCGCTGAGCCCTATGTTGTCGTCGGCCTGGACATCCTCATCGCCGACACCGAAGCCGAGGCTCGGGAGCTGCAGCTTCCGGAGGCCTGGGCGATGGCCGTCTCACGCGAAGAGGGGGCGTTCCCGCCGCTGTCCCCGATCGAGGAGATCCGCCGGCAGCCGATGACCGAGCGGCGCCGCCGCATCGTCGACGAGACCGCGAAGGGTTCGCTGGCCGGCACCGAGGATCAGGTGGCCGAAGGGCTCGAGAAACTGCTCGTCTCCACCGGGGCGAACGAGGTGCTCAGCTCCGCATCCACTTTCGACACCGACGCCCTGTACGACTCCGATGCGCGACTGGCGAGGATCTTCGGTCTCTGAACGGAGGGTGGAACAGATTGTCCCGCTCAACGATTCAGATCGATCAGGCGAGCACTGCCCTGCGCCGCCGCACACATCTTCTCCGTCCCGTCCTCGGTGACGGCGTAGATCTCGCAACGACACAGTGCCTGCCTGCGACTGGTGCTGACGATCGTGGCGACCGCGCGTAGGAGTGCGCCCCCGGCGGGCCGCAGGTAGTCGAGGCTCATGCCGGTCGTCACGATCGACGGCCCGAGGGCCGTGCCTGCGGCGAACGTGAGCGCATTGTCGGCCGCGTAGGCCAGAACACCTCCGTGCGCGAAGCCGAACTGCTGGAGCAGTTCCTCCCTGAGCGGTATTTCCAGGACTGCCCGGCCGCGCTCGTACTCGGTCAGACGGGCTCCGATCAGGACGCTGAACGGTTGCGATGCCAACACCTTCCGGGCATCGGTGAGGGTACGGATCTCGGCGATCTCCTCCGACATGCACAGCAAGGTACTCCGCTCCTCGGTTCCCGACCGCCACATCGGAGCGGCCGGCAGTCACTGTGCGGAGGCGACGATCGAGCGGAACTGTTCGCGCAGGGCCTCCGTGAGGTCACGGTGTTCGGGGACGAGATCGGGGTCGACGACGACCGCCACGGTCAGCGTGCCGGCATAGGACAGGGCCGCGAAAGCGACCGCGACGTTGCCCGCGGTGACGATCATCGGCACCATCGACGCGACAGGCACTCCTGCAACGGTGAGCGTCGACGACGGTCCCGGCAGGTCGGACAGGAACGAGTTGACCCGGCGCTGCCGGTCCACGAACCGGCGGAACGCCCCGACGGCCGCAAGGGCGCGGAAGACCGGACCCAGTAGTTCGGCAGACAGGCCCCGCACGTTCGCCTTCTGCAGTCGGGTCGTGCGGGAGACGGATACCGACCGGTGCTCCGGGGTCCCGTCCAGCGGTACCCGGACGGGCATGACGCCGACGCGATTGCCCAGTTGCCCACCCGTGGCAGCGGTGCGGGCGGAGACCGGCACCGAGATCATCAGCTCGGACGGGAACTCGCCGCGCTTGTGCAGGATGGTGGCGAGGGCGCCCCCGACGGCGACCAGCAGCACATCGTTGATCGTTGCGTCCCACTGCCGTCCCGCCCGACGGAGCGTGTCCAGATCCACCTCGACGGTCTCGAGCGCCAGACGAGACCCGATGGGCGCGTTCAACGAACACCGCGGGGCACGTCCGCCGGCGCCCCTCCCGAGTTCTGTCCATGCTGCAGGAAGACGTGCGACGGCTCACGGTGCCCGGCGGAGCGCCCGCAAGTGACCGATTGCATTGTCGTAGAACAACTCTCGTCTGGTTGGTTGCGTTGAAGTGCGCTGTTCGGGCATGGGCGGTGTGCTGTCCGTGCCGTCGACGAGATGCGCCAGGATCGACAGACCACCGATCCCGTCGGCCAGGACGTGGTGCAGCACCATCACCAACGCCGTGTGCCCGTTCGGGTCCGCGATGTCGGTGACGAGCAGCGCGCGCCACAACGGCTGCGATCGGGGCAGCGGCCGGGTAAGGGCGTCCGCGGCGAGCGTCAGTGCGGCGTCCCTGTGGCGGGGACCGGGGCACCGCACCTGGGAGAAGTGGGCATCGATGTCGAAGTGGGCGTGGTCGAGCCAGTAGGGACGCCCGAGTCCGAAGGCCGGCTCGATCAGGCATTGCCGCAGGCGTCGAATCCGGACGAGGCGTTCGGCGAGCACGGTCATCAGTGTCGTGGGGTTCGTCAGGTTCTCACCGGCGAAGAAGATCGCAGCACCGACATTCATGGGTACCCGTCCCACGTCCGAGACGAGTTCGATCAGGTCTCCGGGACCGATACGGTCGATGCCGTTCGAGGCCGCCACCCTTCGAGGGTGACAGACGCACGCTGTCCGTCTATTGCCTACGGCCGAGTAGGGGAGCAGTGTGAACACGGGTGGTTTCGGGTGGGGGGTCGCGCCGAAACGACCGGCGACGCCGCGTCGGCGCCGCCCTGAGGAGAGGGGTGCCGATCGTGTTTGCACGCTCCACCACAATTCATGCGCATCCGTCGTACATCGACGCCGGGATCAAGCACGTACGCGACATCGTGATGCCTGCCCTGGCGGACATGAACGGTTGCCTGGGGCTGTCCCTGCTGATCGACCGCGGCTCGGGCCGATGCATCGCCACCAGCTCCTGGCGGGACGAGGACGTGTTGCGCTCCAGCGAAGGCATGGCCCGGATGCTCCGGGACGAGGCGGCCCGGATGTTCCATGCCACCACGGACGTGGCCAACTGGGAGATCGCCGTCATGCACCGCGATCACCACTCGACCCGTGGGTCCTGCTGCAGTGTCACCTGGGTCGACATCGATCCCGCGCAGGTGGATCGCGGTGTGGACATGTGGAAGATGGCCGCGCTGCCGCGGATGGAGGAACTCGAGGGTTTCTGCAGCGCCAGTCTGATGCTCGACCGTGCCGGTGGTCGCGGGGTGACCTCGTTGACGTTCGACAGTGCCGAGGCGATGGACCGCACCAGAGCACATGTCGACGACATCCGCTCCGAGGTGACTCGGGCAGCAGGCGCCAGGGTGCTCGATACCGGTGAGTTCGAGCTCGTCATCGCCCACCTCGACGTCCCGGAAAATGGTGTGACCGCGGGTCTGCGGCGCGGGTGATATCCGTTCACCCGCGCCGTGGCCGTCCGCATTCGTAATAGACCACTCGGTCCGCTGACCTGGGAAAACACCGAGACCGTCCGCATTCGAATTGCCCGTCCGTAACCGTCCTGTGTCTAATGAATGGGTACGAGCACGCCGCGCAGGGGAAGTAAGGCGCGGCGCACCGCTGAACGATGGGTTGTGGAATGTTCGAAAAGCGAGCTTTGTCGAACGGTCGCCGCACGGGCCGCCGATCTGCGCGGATCGGTGCTGCACTCGTGGGCGCAGCCGCCGTGGCACTGGCCACCGCCGGTCCTGCGAGCGCGGCACCGCTGTGGCCCGGTGGGCCCGAGGTGCCGAGTGTCCAAGAGCTGATCGAAGGGCTCACGCCGCCCGGGGTGACGCCGCCGCAGCTTCCGCCCCAGCTCGCTCCCGAGCCGGCCGCCCCGTTCTCCGCTCCGTCCGTCAACCCATCGAACGGGGAGACGGTGGGTGTCGCGCAGCCGATCATCATCCGCTTCAACGAGGCCGTCGGAGATCGTGCAGCCGCCGAACGCGCCATCCGCATCACCACGCAGCCGCCCGTCGACGGGCACTTCTACTGGGCGTCGAACACGCAGGTCCGCTGGAAGCCGTTCGAGTTCTGGCCTGCGAACACCGCGGTGACCGTGAAGGCCGGCGACACTCAGTCGTCGTTCACCATCGGTGACGCTCTGGTGACGGTCGCCGACAACAACACCAAGACCATCACCGTCACCCGCAACGGCGAGGTCGTCCGCACCATGCCGACGTCCTTCGGCAAGCCCGGCCACGACACCCCGAACGGCACGTACATCGTCGGTGAGAAGTACCGCGACATGTACATGGACTCGTCGACCTACGGGGTGCCCGTCGACAGCCCCGAGGGATATCGCACCTACGTCGAGTACGCGACGCGGATGTCCAACAGCGGCATCTTCCTCCACGCCGCACCGTGGTCGGTCGGCGCGCAGGGCAACACCAACGTCAGCCACGGCTGCCTCAACGTGAGCACCGAGGACGGCAAGTGGTTCTACGAGAACGCCAAGAAAGGCGATCCGGTGATCGTGCAGAACACGGCCGGTGGAACCCTCAACGGCTGGGACGGTCTCGGCGACTGGAATCTCTGACACCGACGCACATCTCCGACGCCCCCTGCTTCCGGTTCGTAACGTTCGTCCGGAATAGCAGGGGGCGTCGCCCTTTCGTAACCCATGGTTCGTTCTGTCGGCACACACTGCTCCGGTGTCACCGAGTCCGGAACGAACCCTGCCGCAACACGAACGCGGCCTCCGCCACCGCCCGTGGCGCGATTACGCGCTCTTCGCGGCATTGGTCGGGCCCAATCTCGCGCTGTTGATCCTGTTCACCTACCGGCCTCTCGCCGACAACATCCGGCTCTCCTTCTTCGAGTGGAACATCGCGAGCCCGAACTCGACCTTCGTCGGACTCGCCAACTACCGAGAATGGTTCACGCGTCCCGACAGTTGGGAGATCGTCGGCAACACCATCGTGTTCACCGTGGCGACCGTTGCCGGTTCGATGGCACTGGGACTCGGGCTCGCACTGCTTCTGGACCGTAGGCTCCATGGACGCAATCTCGTCCGGTCGGCGCTGTTCGCACCGTTCGTCATCTCCGGTGCGGCCGTCGGAATCGCCTTCCAGTTCGTCTTCGATCCGAACTTCGGTCTGGTGCAGGACGTCCTGACCCGGGTGGGAATTCCGACGCCGGACTTCTACCAGGACTCCAACTGGGCGTTGGTGATGGTGACCCTGACGTACATGTGGAAGAATCTCGGCTACACATTCGTCATCTATCTCGCTGCACTGCAGGGACTCCGGCCCGAGTTGAGCGAAGCCGCCGCCATCGACGGTGCCTCCCGGGGAACGAGCTTCCGGCGCGTCGTCCTTCCGCAATTGCGGCCCACCACCTACTTCCTGTCGATCACCGTGCTGCTCAATTCGTTCCAGGTCTTCGACATCATCAACGTCATGACTCGTGGGGGTCCGTTGGGGACCGGCACGACCACGATGGTCTACCAGATCTACGACGAGTCGTTCCGCAACTTCCGTGCCGGCTACGGCGCCACCGTTGCCACCATCATGTTCCTGGTACTGCTCGCGGTGACCGTTTATCAGGTGCGCATCATGGACCGAGGAGGTCACTCGTGACCGCTGTCGCGGAGAAGTCTGTCGTGCACCTGGTTGCACCCGCGGACGAAACGCGTTCGCACCGAAGACGAGAGCGCGCCGTCACGGCTTTGGCCTATGTCGCCATGGTGCTCGTGCTGCTGGTGGTGGCTCTGCCCTTGTACTGGATTGTCGTGACATCGTTCAAGGAGCGGCCCGACATCTACACGCTGCCGGTGACCTGGTGGCCGAGCGTCTTCCATCCGCAGAACTACACGGAGGCAACCGAATCTGTGCCGTTCGGGTTGTTCCTGCGCAACTCGATCGTCATCACGACGATACTGGCGACGGTGAAGTTCGTCCTCGGAGTTGTCAGTGCGTTCGGTCTCGTGTTCCTGCGGTTCCCCGGCAAGAACATCGTCTTCCTCGGCATCATCGCCGCGCTGATGGTGCCGAACCAGATCACCGTCATCTCCAATTATGCGCTCGTCGCGGACTGGGGTTGGCGCAACACCTTCCAGGGCATCATCGTGCCGTTGGCAGGCGTGGCCTTCGGAACGTTCCTCATGCGCAACCATTTCCTGTCCATTCCGGCCGAGATCATCGAAGCCGCACGGATGGACGGAGCGGGCCCGTTCCGGCTGCTGTGGCGCGTGGTCCTCCCCGTATCCGGCCCGACCATGGTCGCGTTCGCGCTCATCACCGTCGTGAACGAGTGGAACGAGTATCTATGGCCGTTCCTGATGGCCGACGACGCATCCGTTGCGCCGTTGCCGATCGGGCTGACACAACTCCAGAACAACGACGGTGTCACGAACTGGGGTCCGGTCATGGCCGGCACCGTGCTCGCGATGCTGCCGATTCTCGTGATTTTCCTTGTGCTGCAAAAGCACATGATCAAGGGCCTCACCTCCGGTGCGGTCAAGGGCTGAATCCTCAGGGAGCTGGGAATGGACATCAGGAACATCGACAGGCGTCGTTTCCTCGGGCTGACCGGTCTCGTGGCTGCGAGCGCTGCGCTGACCGCATGTGCAGGGACGGGCGGTGGCTCGTCCCAGACTTCGGGAACGGGATCGGTATCCGGCGATGCATCGCGGATCAGCTTCTGGTCCAACCACCCCGGCAAATCCCAGGACGTGGAGAAGGAGCTGATCCGGCGGTTCCAGGACGCGAACCCGGGCATCACGGTCGATCTCATCGACGGTGGCAAGAACTACGAGGAGGTCTCACAGAAGTTCAACGCCGCGCTCTCCGGCGGCGACCTGCCCGACGTGGTCGTGCTGTCGGACGTGTGGTGGTTCAACTATGCGATCACCGGTGCGATCACCCCGCTCGACGATCTGTTCCGCGAGGTGGGAGTGGACACCGGCGACTACGTCGATTCCCTGCTCGCGGACTATCTCTACGAGGGGAGTCACTTCGCTCTTCCGTACGCGCGGTCGACTCCGCTGTTCTACTACAACAAGCAGGTGTGGCAGCAGGCCGGACTTCCCGATCGCGGACCCGACACCTGGGAGGAGTTCGACGAGTGGGGTCCCCGCATCCAGGGGGTGGTCGGCGACGGCAGGCTCGCGCACGGCTGGGGCAACGCCAAGGATTACCTCGGATGGACCTTCGAGGGCCCGATCTGGACCTTCGGTGGTGCCTATTCCGACGGATGGGACCTGAAGTTCACCGACGAGAAGACGATTGCGGCAGGTGAATTCCTGAAGCGCATGATCCACGACAAGAAGTACGCCGCGGTGACGACCGATATCGCGAACGACTTCTCCGCCGGTCTCATCGCCTCCACGATCGCGTCCACGGGAGACCTGTCGGGTATCACGCAGAACGCGTCCTTCGAATTCGGGACGGCCTTCCTGCCGGCTCCCGAAGGCGTCGCGGGATGCCCCACCGGTGGTGCGGGTCTGGCGATTCCGTCCGGTATCTCCGACGAACGCAAGCGCAATGCCCTGAAGTTCGTCGAGTTCGTCACCAACGGCGACAACACCGCGTACTTCTCACAGAACATCGGTTACATGCCGGTCCGGAAGTCCGCGGTGGACAACCCCGCCATGAAGGAGTACCTCGAGGACAACCCCAACGCACGGACCGCGGTCGACCAGCTGGCCGTCACGCGCTCCCAGGACTACGCCCGGGTGTTCGTCCCCGGTGGTGATCAGATCATCGGGACCGGCCTGGAACGGATCGCACTGCAGAACGCCGACGTCGCAACGACCTTCGCCGACGTGCAGCAGCAGCTGCAGGCGGTCGTCGACAGGCAGATCACCCCCAACCTGAAGTAGAAGGAACACCATTGGCTGCCATCGCCTTCCGCAACGTCACCCATCGGTATCCCGGTGCCGATCGTCCTGCCGTGGACCGACTGGACCTCGACATCGAGGACGGGGAATTCCTCGTCCTCGTCGGGCCCTCGGGATGCGGCAAGTCGACGAGCCTGCGCATGCTCGCCGGTCTCGAGGCGGTCGACTCCGGGCGCGTAGAGATCGGTGGTCGTGACGTCACAGGACTGCCACCGAAGGCCCGTGACGTCGCGATGGTTTTCCAGAACTATGCGCTCTACCCGAACATGACCGTGGCGGAGAACATGGCTTTCGCTCTGCAGAACGCGGGGATGAAGAAGGACGAGCGCACGGCCCGAGTGCTCGAAGCCGCCCGGATGCTCGAACTGGAATCACTGCTGGACCGCAAGCCCGGAAAGCTGTCGGGTGGTCAGCGTCAGCGTGTCGCGATGGGGCGCGCGATCGTCCGTCACCCGGCAGTGTTCTGCATGGACGAGCCGCTTTCGAATCTCGATGCGAAACTGCGGGTCAGCACCCGCGCGCAGATCGCCGAGTTGCAGCGGTCGCTCGGCACCACCACCGTGTACGTGACCCACGACCAGGTCGAGGCGATGACGATGGGAGATCGTGTCGCCGTCCTGGAGAACGGCCGCCTTCAGCAGGTCGCGTCGCCTCGGAAGTTGTACGACGAGCCGGTGAACACCTTCGTCGCCGGATTCGTGGGGTCGCCGGGGATGAACCTCGTCGAGGCAGCTGTACACGACGGGTACGCCGAACTCGGAGCGCTGCGAATCCGCGTTCCGCGTTCGGTGGATTCCGATCGCGTGGTGATCGGGGTCCGTCCGGAATCGTGGACGACCGTGGGGGCGTGGCGATCCGACTCCTGGTCGCTACGGACGGTCCTGGTCGAGGAACTCGGTGCCGAGTCGTTCGTGTACGCGGTGCCGAAGGACACCGTGGACGGAGATGCCGACAGGATCGTCGTCCGGTGGGATCGGCATGTGCCCGTCTCGTCGGGTTCCGAGATCCACGTGATCCCGAAACCCGACGAGGTGTACTTCTTCTCCGCACGGACCGGGGTTCGGCTCGGTGCTACTGCTCCGCTACCAATGCGTCGATCTGGTTGATGGCGGACGAGGCGCCCTCGACCACGCCCATGTCCAGAACCTGCTGGAGCGCTTCGGCGCTCTCGTAGGTGCTGACATAGGTTGCGCGCGTGCCGCCCTCGAACTCCTCGAAACTGTAGACGCACCGTGAGACGGGTAGTTCCGGTTTCGGGGTGAAGTCCGGCTCCGCGAAGCCGTCCAGGAACGAGAAGCCCGTCGGTTCGTCGACGGTCGTGATATCCCAGTAGCCGGCGTACTTCTCACCATCGGGGCCGGTCATGAAGTAGGTGGTACGGGTGCCGGGCTTCAGATTGTGGTCGACCACCGTCGCGGGGAAGGTCGGGGGTCCCCAGATCTTCTCCAGCTGACGGGGATCGGCGTAGACCTGCCAGATGCGGGACACCGGGGCGGCGAACTCCGCGGTGATGGTCAGGGTCGGCTGGTCGGAGTCGTGCCGGACGTCGGTTACAGGCATTTCTCAGCCTTCCTCGGAGGATTCGGATGCGATGAGTTCGTCGATGCGCGCGATGCGACCGCGCCAGAGCTGCTCCATCTCGGTGAGCATGGACGCCACCGACCGCACTGCCGCCACGTCACCACTGGCCAACTGCTCGCGACCGCTGCGTCGCTTCACGAGCAGACCGGCCTTCTCCAGCACGGCGACGTGTTTCTGTACTGCGGCGAAGGACATGTCGTAGTTCGCTGCGAGAGCGGACACCGAGTGCTCCCCGGCCAGGACGCGTCGCATGATGTCTCGTCGGGTCCGGTCGGAGAGCGCGTGGAACAGGGCATCGGCCCGGTCCTCGTCGTCTCCGCTCACATCCCAAATGTACAACCGAATGATTGTATGTCAAGAGTTCGAAGCGATCACGAGCCGGTCGCCGTAGGCTGCCCGCTTCTCCTCGTCGAAGCCGCCGTCGGTGACGATGCACGAGACCTCGTCGAGGCTCGCGACCCGGGCGAGCGCGCGCTCTCCGAACTTCGAACGATCCGCCACGACGATCGTCTTCTCGGCCGACCGGATCATCGCCCGCTTGATCGGGATCTCCAGCGTGTTGGTGTTGGTGATGCCGGCAGTGGGGTGCACGGCGTCGGCACCGAGGAACGCCCAGTCGGCCGAGTAGTCCGAGAGGAACTGCACGGCATGGTCGCCGACCAGGGTGTAGACCGAGCCGAGGAGCTCGCCTCCGGACACGAGAAGCCGGACATCGGGAAATGCCGCAACGTATTTCGCGATACGCAGGTCATTGGTGAGGACCGTCAGTGACGCCTTGTGTCGCAGTGCGACCGCTACCTCGTAGGTTGTGGATCCACTGTCGAGCACCACGCTGTCGCCATCGGACACCATGGCGGCCGCTACCGCCGCGATCGCCACCTTCTCCTCACGGCGTACGTCCTTCTTGAGGGCGTACGGCACCTCGAGGCCCGCGCCCTCGACCGCTCGGGCGCCCCCGTGCGTGCGCTCGACCTTCCCTTCACGGGCGAGCGAATCGAGGTCGCGACGGATCGTGGACGCGTCGACGCCGAGATCGGCCGAGAGGGTCTTCGCATCGACATATCCGTCGGCGAGGATTCGGTGGAAGATCTCACGTCGCCGTGCGGTCGCTGACACGATTGCTCCTAGGGCTCTGGGCACTCGAATTTCTGGGTACTCGGACGCCGTGGTCGGGGGTCGGTGCACGACCATAACGCACGGGCGACACACCTTTGCGTGGATATTGACACTGTCTGCGCTCAGTGTGCATGATTTCGTGCAGGATTTGCGCGATAGTGCGTGATCGTTTCGCTGGCACCACGTTGTTCGGAGGTTGCACGGTAATGCTGAAGTTGGGATACAAGGCGTCGGCAGAGCAGTTCGGGCCGCGCGAGCTGGTGGAGTTGGGTGTGTTGGCCGAGGCGCACGGGATGGATTCGGCGACGGTGTCGGATCATTTCCAGCCGTGGCGGCACAACGGTGGGCATGCGCCGTTCTCGTTGGCGTGGATGACCGCCGTGGGCGAGCGCACCGAAAGGTTGCAGCTGGGCACGAGTGTGCTCACGCCGACGTTCCGGTACAACCCGGCGGTGATCGCGCAGGCCTTCGCGACGATGGGGTGTCTGTATCCGGGACGGATCTTCCTCGGGGTCGGCACCGGCGAAGCACTCAACGAGATCGCCACCGGCTACGCCNACGACGTGCCCGAAGGCGGCATCCCGGTCTACGTCGCCGCCGGCGGCCCGGTCGTGGCCCGCTATGCCGGACGCGCGGGGGACGGGTTCATCTGCACCTCCGGCAAGGGCATGGAGCTCTACACCGACAAGCTGTTGCCGGCCGTCGCCGAGGGGGCGGAGAAGGCGGAGCGGGATGTGGCGCAGATCGACAGAATGATCGAGATCAAGATCTCGTACGACACCGATCCGGACAAGGCGTTGGAGAACACCCGCTTCTGGGCGCCGCTGTCGCTCACGCCGGAGCAGAAGCATTCGATCGATGATCCGATGGAGATGGAGGCGGCGGCGGATGCGTTGCCGATCGAGCAGGTCGCCAAGCGGTGGATCGTGGCGTCGGATCCGGACGAGGCGGTCGAGCAGGTCGCGGCGTATGTCGACGCGGGGTTGAATCATCTGGTGTTCCACGCGCCGGGTCATGATCAGAAGCGGTTCCTGGAGTTGTTCGAACGGGACCTCGCCCCGCGCCTGCGCGCACTGGCGTGACGAAAGGCGTTGGCAGAAACATGGATACGGAAACACAGGATGTGACGACCACGGAGGCCTGGCGAGCCCTCGATGCCCATCGCGACGAGATCGCCGCGGTGTCCCTGCGGGAGCTGTTCGCGATCGAACCGCAGCGCGCGCAGGCGTTGACCTCGCACGCCGGGGATCTGGTGGTCGACTTCAGCAAACAACGTCTCACCGGTCGCACTCTCGAACTGCTCCTCCAGCTGGCGGAGCAGACGGGTGTGGCCGCGGCTCGGGAGGCGATGCTCTCGGGTGCGCACATCAACGTCA
>NZ_JTIZ01000081.1:0-1349 GCF_000801125.1 Rhodococcus sp. Chr-9 | reverse complement strand
GGTTCTGTTGCAAAGTTTTCTGATAAGTCTATTTTAGTGTAAAATGAATAAAAATGACAGCGAGGATATATCAATGAACTATTTTAAAGGTAAACAATTTCAAAAAGATGTGATTATTGTCGCTGTTGGTTATTATCTACGTTACAATCTAAGCTATCGTGAAATTCAAGAACTCCTTTATGATCGTGGGATTAACGTTTGTCACACAACTATTTATCGTTGGGTACAAGAATACAGTAAAGTCCTCTATCATCTCTGGAAAAAGAAAAATAGACAGTCCTTCTATTCGTGGAAAATGGATGAAACTTATATCAAAATCAAAGGTCGTTGGCATTATCTCTATCGTGCAATTGATGCGGATGGATTGACTTTAGACATCTGGCTACGCAAGAAACGGGATACTCAAGCTGCTTATGCGTTCTTGAAACGACTACATAAACAGTTTGGTCAACCAAGAGTAATTGTCACGGATAAAGCGCCCTCTATTGGTTCTGCATTTAGAAAGTTACAGAGTAACGGTTTATATACTAAGACAGAGCATCGAACCGTGAAGTATCTCAATAACCTCATTGAGCAAGACCATCGACCAATCAAACGACGCAATAAATTTTATCGAAGTCTACGAACTGCCTCAACCACGATTAAGGGCATGGAAACANTGTCGCTGTTGGTTACTACCTGCGTTACAATCTAAGCTATCGTGAAGTTCAGAAATTGTTATATGATCGTGGAATAAATGTTTGTCATACTACGATTTATCGTTGGGTGCAAGAGTACAGCAAAGTCCTCTATTATCTTTGGAAGAAGAAAAATAGACAATCCTTCTATTCATGGAAAATGGACGAAACCTATATCAAAATTAAGGGACGTTGGCATTATCTTTATCGTGCAATTGATGCGGACGGCTTAACCTTAGATATCTGGTTACGAAAGAAACGGGATACGCAAGCAGCCTATGCTTTCTTAAAACGACTCCATAAACAGTTTGGTGAGCCGAAAGCAATTGTGACCGATAAAGCACCTTCTCTTGGCTCCGCCTTTAGAAAGTTACAGAGTGTGGGTTTATATACTAAGACAGAGCACCGAACTGTGAAGTATCTTAACAATTTAATAGAACAAGACCATCGACCTATTAAACGACGGAATAAATTTTATCAAAGTCTCCGTACAGCCTCTTCCACGATTAAGGGCATGGAGACCCTTCGAGGAATATACAAAAAGAACCGAAGAAATGGAACGCTCTTCGGATTTTCGGTATCTACTGAGATTAAGGTCTTAATGGGAATATTAGCTTAAGAACAAGAAGGATTATAAACCTTGTATTTGATTTTTAAACTTTGCAACAGAAC
>NZ_JTIZ01000080.1:0-3399 GCF_000801125.1 Rhodococcus sp. Chr-9 | reverse complement strand
TCGGCCAACCGATCCAGGACCGGCCGCGCCGCACGCACAAGCTTCGGATCGGTGGGTGCGTCGTCGATATAGCGCAGTGGAGAACTGTCGGGTGTCACTCCCAGTGCGAGGCAGCGGCGCCAGGACTGTTCGATCTCCGGCCGTACTTTCGGTATGGGATTCTCACAGCTATCGGAACCGTGTTCTTCTGCTTGCTCACGGAACCGGTCGGTTACCACACATCCACCTCCGAAGACCTCACGGCGAGAACGGACTCTATGCAAACGAGGTGACACCGGTTCGGAGTGTCCCAGAACGCTACACCGGGAGTTTCTGGACTTGTCTTCGGTGCGGGCGCACCTTGTCCAGTGTGTTCACCGGCGTCTTGATGGCCTGTCGATCCGCACGGTGGCGGAACACGATGCTATTCGTCGTGCAGTGTTCCATCTCCTCTGCAGGACCAGGGCCGTTTCGGCCGATGCCATTCCGGCCGATCGGTCCGGCGGAGTCGGCGGAAGTGAACAGCGGGGAGGTGTGCGTTGGCATTGTCGGCGAGGCCGTGCGTCTGCGCGCGTCCGTTCGCACCGTGTTCCCCTGGAACGACGCTGGTGCGTCACGAAAGCTGTTGGTTGGCAGTGTGACCCCTACTGTCTACCATCAATGCTCCGTGAACTGTATGTGTATATCACAGGGTTCCTGCGCGTGACCACGAGGTGCGTAGCTACCAGTGGGTTTCGTGGCCGGGCAGGGTTCCGGGGACAGTGGAGTCGGCCGTGTGGCATTGATCCGGACGTTCGGAACTCGTCCGTATCTGTCCGACCGGAACCCACTGTTGTGGGAGTGTACTCGGCGCCGGACTCAGGGGGCGGAGTCGTTCGCCGGCGGCGTTGGCAAAAAGATGCGGCCTGTCGGGAGATGGGAAGGGGACAGGATGTCACCGGTGCTCGTGGGCGGGTGCTCCGGTGTTGCGGTATCGGAACGGATGAAGAGCCATGTAATTTGCTGTTACGGCGAGTTTTTCGCTAGTCTTTTGGTGTTGGAGCGAGTCGCCCTATCGGGGAGGGTGGGGCCTTGTTTCAACATTCTGTTCTCCGTGCTTGGAACCTCGCCCCTGCTGTTCCGAGTTGCTAGGCGACCATGTCCGAGTCGCTGCGCAGTACCGAGAACGAGAACCCAGTTTCGTCGCTCTGCGACGAACCGTCGCCGTCCCCTGTCGGCGACAGGTACGGGAGCCGTTGGTGCCCGCCTCGACGATGCTAAAGCGGGCACCAACGGTGCCTACCGATACGACCATTTCGACTTCCATTCAGAAGCGTTAGCGCGCAGATGAGTTCGGCATCGAGTTCGGTTCGTGCGACCAAGGAAGGCGACTGCACGCGGGGGGCGCTGCGCTCGGACACAGAGTACTGTTATCCGCGGTCGGCAGGTCCCCGTCATCTTCACCATAGTGAGGGTGGCGGAAGCCGGCCCGAGCACTTGGTTCCGAGGCCTCCGAGACGACTGTCACCCCGACGCGCCGGCCCAGGGCGTGTCTGTATCTCAGCTGGGGCAAGCCGTGGATCGGGTCGAAGGGTCCGATGTCGTACGTGCATTCCTGTGGTCGAGGATCCGGTACGAAGGCCCACAACAGCGCCCGTCGTGTGATACCGGTCGATCTGGGTACCGACGCGGGTGGCGCGTTCGGTCAGGGGAAGGCAGCTTCCGGCGCGGATCCCGAACTCGGCAACGAGCACAGGTTTCTCGGTTTGCTCGAGTCGCAGTGGGAGGAATGCCGCATCGTCGTAGTCGTGGTACTGAACCACGTCCAGATAGGGCGAGGCAGCGACCAGGGCATAACCACCGTCGGCGAGACCGCACTGCTCGCCCCCGAGTAGACCGAGCGTGAGCAGGTGTCGCTGATCGTGCGCACGAGCCACCGCCCCGGCCGCATCGACCCAGTCGCGCAGCACCTGCGACGAGTCTTCCGGGCACCGACGTTGGTGCAGGTCGCAGTCGGGGGTGGTGCAGACACCGACCTCGGGTTCACCGAGGAGTTCCCACGCAGCGATCGAAAATGATCCGGCCCAGCGATCGACGGCGGCAGCAACCCACTCGCTGTAGCTCAGCGGCATGTCGGTAGGCTCCTGTCATCCGCCGAGATACCACTTGCGCGTTCTGTATTGCTCGTCCTCACACGCGCCGTCCTGGGCGGCGAGCACCGGGATGAGCAACTGTCCGTGCCGTTGCGTAGCTGTAAACACCGCATCGATCGGTTCGAAGTTCAGCTTGCCGTTGCGCTTGTCCACGGCCAGATTCTGAAAGGCGTTGAATCGGGTCACTGTCCCCGGTTGGCGAGACGAGAAGTAGGAGTCCAGATCCACCATCGCTCCGCAACCGGCGTTGACCGTCCAATCCGTAGCCAGTTGATAGGCGTTGAAGCCGGTCGGCCACCAGGGGTGACCGTCGAGGTGCAAAATACCGCCGGTGGTGGTCACCCGCAGCGGATGCGCATACGAGACCCACGGGGTGGAGGTCGGCGCACCTGTGTCCTCACCTGGCGATGCCGCGCCGGATCCGGGGAGGGTGCACGCGCTCGTGAGGGGAACGGCCAGGAGCATCGCCGTCATACAGACGAGTCTCGCTCGTATCGGACCGTCGCGCTATGGACAGTCCGGCAGCTGCTCGCTAGCCTGAGTTCAATTGCTGCGCACCCACTCTGCCCCAGCTGCGCTGATGGCAAGAAGATCGAGCGCACTGTTGCCCGCTTCGCGACTGTAAGGCGCTCGACGACTCCTGCCGGAAGGGATTGGGAGCGGTCTGCACTCGGAGCGAGCTCATAGATGCTGACTGTGGCCGGAAGTGCCGCAGCGAGAAGTCACCAAGAAAGAAGAGGAGAATGAAGGCAGAGCCACCCCCGAGAGGGCAACAGATCTCGCAGAAAATCTCGACCTCCGCATCCGGTCCCGATCCCACAGATGAGGATCTGGCAGCGGTAATCGTCGCCCTGACCGGCATCGACATCGCGTCGAATGACGATAACGCGAGGCCTGGTCGTAACCGGAAACAATCCTGGCGACACTGATGCGCCGACGACTCCGAGTTGCACTCGCTGGTCGCACATCCGCCCGGCCGGGAACGAGGATGTAGACGGAGTGGCCACATCGATATGACCGAGATCGATGCCCTCGTCTTCTGTACCAGCACGCGTGGTCTCGGCCTATCCGATGGCGGGATACAGTTCCGTGCCGGCCGCTTTCGTCACATGCAGCTGCTGCCCGAGTCGGTCCTCGCTCAAAGTGACAGTACCCCGCGGTAGCTGGAACTCCCCGTGACGCATTGCCGCGGCGATCCGCTCGCTATCCTCCGCTTTCCGGGCAGCCTGCCACCATATGTGAACTGAGGTTTTCTCACCAGGCCGGCGCTTGCAGGTGAAGAAGAACG
>NZ_JTIZ01000079.1:0-250 GCF_000801125.1 Rhodococcus sp. Chr-9 | reverse complement strand
GAAGATGTTACGCGTCCACTGTGCGGTATCTGAAACAACACACACAGATCCGAAAATCCTGCAGCAGCAGGTGATTCGAGGAATCTGCGTGGACTATTGTTTCATAGAGTTACGGCGGTCATAGCGACAGGGAAACGCCCGGTCCCATTCCGAACCCGGAAGCTAAGCCTGTCTGCGCCGATGGTACTGCACTCGACAGGGTGTGGGAGAGTAGGACACCGCCGAACACCCGTTCCGAAAGGGGACCCAC
>NZ_JTIZ01000078.1:0-3427 GCF_000801125.1 Rhodococcus sp. Chr-9 | reverse complement strand
TTAATTGATAATTTTCTTCTAAACTTTCTCCAAACGTTTCTAGCTTAAACTCTATTTGTGGTTGAGTAATTGAGCGTTTTCCCATTATTCCAATACCATTACTTTGCCAGATGTTATTAGTTGATTGTAACCCTAAATTAGAGGGCTGGTAAAATCTAACTTTTCCATTTGTAACGTCCCAAACTTTGTCGTCTGTTCCGTCTAAGTTAGTATGTATTTTATACTGTCTTACCATTAAGCCCTCCCTAGTTCAAATTCTCGTCTGATTGCACGCGCTAAGTTAGAAACATCTTGACCAGCACCGCCTTGCACGTTAAATGTGTTATATGTTCTATTGTCGCTTGATACACTGTTAGTGCTTAAACCGTAACCGCTAGAAGATAAATTGACATCTGTTAAGCCTACTACCATAGAACCTTTGAATAGTCCGCCAACTTTACTTGCAACCCAATCAATTGAACCTTTGATATTTTTAATTGTATCTGTTACACCTCCAAGAACGCTGTCTATTGTATCTTTGACTCCTCCAAATATTCCGCTAAAGAAGTCGCCAATGCCCTTAAATACTCCTGTTATTGCATCCCAAGCATTTGAAGCAAATTTACCAAAAGCCTCGAATACTCCGCTAACTATATCTTTAGCACCGTCAAACGCTCCCTTAAAGAAATCAGCTACTCCGTTAAATACACCTGAAATTGCATCCCAAGCTTTTGAAGCAAAGCCACCAAGAGCGCTAAACACTCCGCTAACGACACTGCGAACAGAATTGAATATGCCACTAAAGAAGCCTGAAACTGCATTCCATATTGATGAAACTACTCCCCAAGCGCTAGAAGCAAAACTTCCGATTGCACTAAATACTGTTGAAACTACTGATTTTACAGCGTTAAATATACCGCCAAAGAAGCCTGAAACTGCATTCCATACGCCAACCAGTATATCCCAAGCTGAACCAGCAAAGCTACCTATGGCGCTAAATACTGTTGAAACTATTGAACTAACTGCGTTAAATATTACACCAAAGAAACCTGATATGCCGTTCCACGCTCCGATAACTAATTGGTAAGCACCGCGAATAATAGCCAATATAAGTTGGAATGCTAAATTAATTACTGATCCAACTAACCCAAATATAGATTGAAAGAAACTAATTAAAGGTTGGAAAGTTGTAACAAACCAGTTATAAGCACCTGTCACTAAAGAAGCAATGGTTGTAAATACAGTTGTAACAACATTTACTATTCCGTCCCATAGCCCTGTGAAGAACCCTGTAACTCCTGCCCATGCTGTTTGAATACCAGTAACAACAGTTGTCCATAAAGTAGTAAAGAATGTTGTTATTCCGTTCCAAATATTTTGAACACCTTGTACAATTCCACTGAACCAATCGACTAAGCCTTGCCAAATGCCTTTAGCTCCGTCAACTGCTCCGTTCCATATATCAGCAAACCATTGACCAATACCGCTAAAGAATGAAACTATTCCGTCCCATGCACTCTTTAAGAAGTCTACGAAACTACCCCAAACCTTTTTACCTGTTTCGGTTTGAGTGAAGAAGTAAACTAAACCAGCAACAATGGCTGCGATTGCTATGCCAAGAGCCACGAATGGATTCATAGCCATTACAGCATTGAAAGCTCCTTGTATAATTGTACCAGCTTCAACAACCTTATTATATATCTCGACAGCCTTAATGATTCCATCAATAACTTTCAAAGCAACGAATACACTAGCCAAAGCAGCTAAAGCTACTTTTAAAGTATCTATTGCGCTTTTACTTTCACTAATTTTTTGCAGAAAATCAGCTATTTTTTTCGTGACTTCTGAAAATTTACCAGCAAATACAGCTATGCTTTTTGCTACGTTATCTATACTTGTTGCGTTTTTTGTTGTTTCTGTATTTATTCCAATAAATGAATTTATGACATTCCCTATAATAGAAACTATGGAACCAAATGCACTTTTTATGCTATCCCAAGCCTCTAAAAATGCTAAAGTGGCTGCATTTTCTTGCAGTTTTTGAAACAAGTCTTGGAAATACTTAACTACATTTGTTACAGCTTTACCAGCACTTTCGCCCCAGTCAGACATCTGGTCTATTAAGCCACTAATGATAGGTGTTAAAGCGTTCAAAGTAGGCACTAAAGCAATTGACATTGTTTCGTTGAAGCTGTCCCACGCGTCCCCAATAGTTTTGATTCCACCGCCCGAACCTTTAGCCATTTTTTCCATAGCCTTGTTGAGCATATCCATCGAAACAGCGCCTTTTGAAACAGCGTCATTAAAAGAACCGTATTGCTGTAATGAGGGGTTCATTTTCATAACAGTGTCTTTTAAAGAAGAACCAAGAGCTGTGTTGTTATCGGTTAATTGTCCAATATTTTCAGCCGTAACTTTACCAGCTGCCGACATTTGACCGTAAGACTGAACTACACCTTTAAGGTTTTCGCCAGTACCACCAAATGCTTGGTTAGCTTTTACTAATGCTTCTGTTTTACTGACCGCTTTTTTAGCGCTATCGCCTAAACCAATGAACGTTGTTGAAAGTTTTAAAGTATCTTCGGTATTTGCATTTGTATCTTTAGCAAGATTCTGCATAGATTTGCTTACATAGTCAAAGTCTTTTCCATTGCCTTTGAACTTCATTGTATTTTGCAATGAAATCATGGCTTTTTGAGTATCCATTGCGTTAGATACCCAGTCTTTTAAGCCGTTACCGACAGCACTAACAGCACTTGCACCGATTTGTCTGAATGCACCAACAGCAATCTCTCTAAGACCGCTAAAGCGTGACTTCATGCCCTCAATTCCGCTATTAACGCCTTTAGTATCCATTTTAGCGTCAATGTTCCAAGAGCCTGAACTAATAGCACCCTCGACTTGCTTAATTTCGCCCTCTAGCCTATTAGCTTGTGTTTCTACTGTACCTAAATCTCTAGTAAGTTGTAGCCATTTCTTTTGACCTGCTGACGTCCCTTTGTCAACCGTAGAAAGTTCTTCTTTTAATTTTGTTGCTTTGTCACGTGATAAGCCCAACTGCGTTTGTAAGTTCTTCTGCAATTGCGCCATTTTCCCGGTATTTGTGGGGTCAAGTTTTAGAGCTTCACGTAAGTTTTTAGCTTCTCCTCTAAGCCCTGACATTGCGGTATTAACGCCTTTAAGTGAGTTCTCGAATTTCGTTGTATTACCGTATATCTCGACCTCAAATGTTGCATTACTTGCCATTACATACCCTTTCTTTTACGCCTTTTCTCTTTTTCTTTTTCCTCTTTCTTTTTCTCTGCAATAAGTTCGATTATTTTATAAACAAGTTCTAGTTCCATTTCCATGAACTGTGTTATATCAATTTCATTATTGCCCAAAACAGTCAAAAGTTCTAAAGTTTTATTTTCCCTTACAGTATCTTTCTTTTTCTTAATCAATGAAC
>NZ_JTIZ01000077.1:0-24030 GCF_000801125.1 Rhodococcus sp. Chr-9 | reverse complement strand
CGGATGTCTTTGCTGTCGTCGGTGACTCTCTGGTGAGAAAACCTCATTGTTGAATCCGGTTGCAAGTACGATGATGTCGAACTCTCCGTGCTCGATACCATCGGATGTGCGAATTCCGGTTGCCGTGAACCCGGTGATCGGTGACTCCTGGATGGAGACGAGTTCGACGTTCTCCTGGTTCATCACCTCGTAGTAGTTCTGGTGCAGGGCCGGCCGCTTGGCTCCGAACGGATGAGGCGCTACGTCAGGCACCAGCAGGTCGGCCTTCACCGGGTCGAGGATCTGCGGCTTGATCTTGCTCTTCCAGAACTCGTAGACCATCGAGTTGGTTTCTTCGCTGAAGAGGTAATCGGAGAAGTTCCCGAGCCAGAATGCGAATCCGCCCTGATTCCAGAGACGTTCGAACAGTGCGAGACGCTCTTCCTCGGACGTGTCGACGCCATTTCGGGGATCGAACTCGTAGTCGATCGCAGCGAACGTTTCGCGACACTTGACCGCCACATCCGGCATGGTCTCCTTCAGGACCGCCTGCCTCTCCTCGGTGAGGTATTCCTGATGCATGGGCAACGAGAGGTTCGGCGTGCGCTGGAAGACGGTGAGTTTCTCGACGACAGGGCCGGCTTCCTGAACTACTTGGACTGCGCTGGCGCCGGTGCCGATGATGGCAACTCGTTTGCCGGTCATGTCGATGTCGTCTCGCCACCGCGCGGTGTGGACGAGTTCACCTCGATAGGCGTCCATTTCAGGGATGTTCGGGATGTAGGGTTCGGTAGTCGATCCCGTTGCGAACACGACGAAGCGTGCGCGGAAGCTCTCGTCGTTCTGTGAGACGAGGGTCCACATCCGCTCGTCCTCGTCGAACGTCGCGCTGACGACCTTGGTGTTGAAGCGCGAGTCCTTGCTCAGGTCCAGTTTGGAGTCGACGTAGTTGAAGTAACTGCGCATCTCTTCGTGGTCCGGGAACATCTGTGAGAAGTTCCAGTCCTTCCAAAGGTATTCATCGGTGAACTGGTAGACGGGTGCGTGGCTGTCGACGCGTGCGCCTGGGTAGCGGTTGAGGCTCCAGGCCCCACCGAAGCCTCCACTGGCTTCGAGCAGGATTACGGAGAACCCTTTGTCCCGAAGGTGGCGCAGCTGATAGATCCCGCCGAAACCGCCGCCGACCACGATGACGTCGTAATCCTGCGTTTCCGTCGTGGCGTGCTCAGGGAGATGGGTTGATGTCATGGGCCTAGACCTTTCCGAGGCTGACGTGCGGGCAGAGTTCCGGGGCGTTGTGTCTGGCTTTGCTTTCCGAAAGTCAAACGGCCTGTCGGAGTTGCGACCTCGTTGCGTATGGGGTGTGGCATGGGTCACGGAGATGGAATGAATCGACAATAGCGACCCACCAAAAAATCCGCAACTAGAAATAAAAATACGTAAATAAGTAGATAGGCGCTCTGCGGCAAGGTTTGCGCGTCTTCTGAAGGCGAGGGGGGACCATGTCAGGACAAGGGGTGTTTGTTGTCGGCGGGGGAGTTTGACACTCGGGCGCGTGCAGGCCGAGTTGCTTGGTGTCGACGGCACATCGACGAGTGCGGGACCCTCGGTTCCGCCCGATGTCGCGGACGGGTGCTACGGCGACGACGTGGGCGAAGCGAACTCGCTGTTGTGGAGTGCTTGCGCGACGCTCCCCTGCGGCCGGCCGGAGATCAGAAGCAGATCAACGATGTGAATGGTGGCTACAGGGTGCGAGACATGTTCGGGCGCACGTTCCTCCGCTGTGATCGAGGGCGTCTGCCGGACCCTGCCGACCGTTACGGTCTGCGGCGTTCGATCCGGAAGTCGCGCCGCGTGGAGGCGCACCCTCCGATATATCCGGTGGTCGAGCGGTGCACCGGGAATCGATCATCTGTTAGGTGAAGGTCGAGAGATCGAGCAGGCGGGTCCGATCGCGATGTGAGGGTCACGCTCGCTCGAGAGGCGGCGGCCTGGCCGTCGCGTGTTGCTCACGGATGCGGTCGCTTACCGCGAGTGACCGCATCAACCCTGGTCCGTTTCTGTGTCAGGCGGGGTGTGGCGTCGGTCGACACGGTCGTCGAGCCGGGTCGAGCGACTCATCGAGGAATCAGTGTCCGTGTTGCAGGCTAGCGAAAGCCCCACTTGGTGGCGTATCGCAGGCAGATCTCGACGAGTTCGTCCTGCCGTTCGACGATGGTCTCCCGTATCCCGACCACGCCGAGGGTGGCGATGGTCCGGCCGCGTTCTCGGAGGGCGACCGATACCCCGTCTGCATGTTCAACGGCCACACCGGGTGCCACGCATACGCCGGTGTTCTCGAGCTCATCGAGTGAGTGCAGGAAGCGCTCGACGAAGTCGGCATCGGAGGATGGTCGAGAGTTGAGGTACGCCCAGATGTCACGTTGATCGCGATCGGCCAGCAAGAGCCATCCTGCAGAGGTACGCAGGAGAGATCGGCGCACCCGGTTTTCTGCCAGGTATGCGTAATGCGGGTCGGAAGAGACGTGATCGACGTAGAACAGGTCGTCGCCGACAGATGTGGACAGTGTGGTGGTCAACCCGGTCTCGGCGTGGACCTGCTCGAGCTGATCATGGCTGATCGAGGTGACCGGAGGTCGGCCGGCGATGACGTTGAGAAGATAGGGTGCGGTGCCGAGGGTGTAGATCCGGTCGCGCTCGTCGAGGTAGCCGACGGCGACGAGGCCGTTGATCAGGCCCTGGACCGAACTGACGGGCGCGGCGAGTGCCCGTGCGATAGCGGTGAGGGTGAGGCCGTTTTCGGACCGGGCTACGAGTTCGAGGATCGAAGCCACCCGATCGACCATGCGGTGCCGGGGACGGCCGGGAACCTTCTCGACCGGCACGGCTCCGGGGGGCCCAGGAGTGTCAGCCATTTCGTGAGCCTATCAACAGGGAGAACTCCTCCAACCGATACATAATTACGTAAGATAATTCGCTATTGCGTAGATGTCGAGAACTGGATAGTGTCCCCCGAGAGGGGGTCGGCGTTCGCCCCCGATCCGACCGCCACTTACTCGGCGGCGAAACTCACGCGAGCATGTCGGGCGTCGCCCCAGCCGGAACTTCCTATGGAGGCACTATGAATTCCTCCGTCGCGCCGCCGACGACGGTGACCACTGATGAAATGGATGCTCTACGCGCCGAGGTACGCACCTTTATCGACAACGAAACTGCGGCAGGAACACTCACGCCGGGCATCGACACCTGGCTCACCCGGTGGGACGAGGACTTCACCCGCCGCCTTGCCGAGCACGGTTGGGTAGGAATGACCATCCCGACCGAGTACGGCGGGCACGGCCGGACCCATCTCGAGCGTTTCGTCGTCACCGAGGAGCTGCTCGCGGTAGGCGCACCGGTTGCAGCGCAATGGGTGGCAGACCGCCAGATTGCGCCGTCGTTGCTGAAGTACGGCACCGAAGAGCAGAAGCACAAGTACCTTCCCCGAATTGCCGCAGGTGAGTGCTTCTTCGGCATAGGAATGAGTGAGCCCGACTCAGGATCGGACCTGGCCAGTGTCCGGACCCGCGGCACCCGCGTGGACGGCGGCTGGACCGTCACCGGCACCAAAGTGTGGACCTCGGGCGCCCACCACGCTGAGGCGTTCATCGTGCTGGCCCGCACGGAACCACTCGACACGGCACACCGCCACGCGGGACTGAGCCAGTTCATCGTTGACCTCCGTTCCCGAGGCGTGACGATCCGGCCGATCATTTCCCTCTCCGGCGACCACCACTTCAACGAGGTGGTTCTGGACGAGGTATTCGTTCCCGACGCCATGGTCTTCGGCACGTTGGGCAATGGATGGGAACAGGTCAACTCGGAGCTTTCCTTCGAGCGCAGTGGACCCGAGCGTTTCCTTTCGACCTTCCGGCTCCTGGCTGCCGAGATCGGCGCGGTCCGAAAGGGACTGCTGCCCGAGCGCACCGATCTGGGACGTTCTGTGGCCCGGATGGTCGGACTGCACGCACTGAGCCAGAACATCGCCGGAGCCCTTCAACGTGGCGAGAAGGCCGACACTGCCGCCGCCCTGGTCAAGCTCCTCGGTACCAGCATGGAAGGCGACCTCGTCGAGTACGTCTCTGATCGGTTGGGCGACGAGAGCATGGACGGGCAGGCAGAAATCGGGGCTCTGTGCAGAGCCGGACTACACCAGCGTCCGGGGTTCACACTCCGCGGCGGTACCAACGAAATCCTGCGCGGCGTGATCGCGCGGGGGCTGGGGATGCGCTGATGACCACGACCGCGATCACAATCGATCTTGCCGTAGACCGGGATCTCCAGGACCTCATGGACGATCTTGTCGCTGGGCACTCGGGGCCGGACATCGAACCGGATCCGGCCGCTGTGTGGGCCACCTTGGGTGCGGTCGGACTCGCCAGGCTGACCGCACCCGAGGAGACCGGGGGCAGCGGCGCGGGTTGGGTCGAGGCCGCTGCTCTGTTGCGCACGACCGCCGCTGGCGGCGTGGCCGTGCCCTTCGCCGAGACCGATCTGTTGGCAGGTCCCTTGCGGCGTGCGGCCGGCCTCGACGACTCATCGTCGGACACAGCGACCGTCGCCGTCCTGAGGGCGGACGGCCTCGCGCGACGTGTGCCGTGGGCTGGTGTCACCGGGTCCGTTGTCTGCGTGCGTCGGGTCGATGCGGGCTACGAACTCGCGGACGTGCCCACCGATCGGCTGACCGTCGAGGCGGTCGAGGGGATCTCCGAGGTGCCCCTCGGGTCGGTCCAGGTCGACGGTGACGTTACTTGGTCACCGGTGGACACTCGTGCCGTCGAGGGCTATGTCCTGCGCGGCGCTCTCATCCGTGCGATCCAATGTGTCGGCGCTATGGAGGGCATGCTGGCTTCGGCGGTTGCGCACACCACCGACCGCGCTCAGTTCGGGCGCCCTCTGGCGCGGTTCCAGTCCGTGCAGAACCTCGTGGTCGACACTGCGGCCGAGTCCGTCCTTGCCGGTGCCGCCGTCGACACTGCTCTCGCAGATGCTGTTACCGACGATCTTGCCGGCGACTTTTCGGCGTTTCGTGTCGCAGTGGCCCGCAGTGTGGTCTCGCAAGCGCTGGCTGTGGCGGTGCGCAACACTCACCAAGTGCACGGCGCAATCGGCACCACCCATGAGCACACCCTCCATCGGCTCACCCTGCCTGCGTTGCAGTGGCGTTCGGAATTCGGGTCCGCTGCGTTCTGGGAGCGTCAGCTCAGCTGTGCTGCCGTCGACGCCGGTATGGACGGGACCTGGCCGATGATCGTCGAGGGTACGCGGATCACGGGTCCAGCTTCTGCCTATCTCGATGCTGTTTCGGGACGTTCACGTCCTGACTGAGTGCATGAGTTCCTGACGACGGTGACATCGCCGGGGTGCGAGCTCCCCGGCGATGGGGCGGCCGAGCGGCAGGACCGAAAGGGTCCTGCCGCTCGAGCTCTCACCTCTGACTTGTCGGAGGACGCGGGGTGTGGATTGCATCCACGCTAGTCGTAGACCTCGACGTACAGTTCGGCGATTTCGTCGACAGTGGGCACAACCGGGTTGTTGCCCGGCGAACCCGAATCGAGCGCCTGTTGCGCCATCAGTGGGATCAGATCGTTCCAGCGAGTTCGGTCGATGCCGTGGTCGCGGGGAGTGGGAACAGCCAGGTCATGACATAGTTCGGCCAGGGAGTCGACGAGGGACTGCGCGGCGATACCGTCACCGGTGGCTTCTGTGGCCACACCGATGGCCCTGGCACAGTCCGCGTACCGTGACTCGGCGCCCTTGACGGAGAATGCGGTGATCGCCGGGAGCAGCATGGCGTTGGACAGTCCGTGCGCGACATGGAAGTGCGCGCCGATGGGTCGGCTCATTCCGTGAACGAGGGCCACGCTTGCGTTCGAGAACGCCATGCCGGCCTGGGTGGCGGCGAGCATCATGGCTTCTCGCGCTTGCTTGTTCTCACCGTCTTCATACGCGGTGCGCAGATTCTGGCCGATGGTGCGCATGGCTGCGAGCGCGAGGCCGTCGGAGACAGGGTTGGCTTTTCGGCTTACATACGCCTCGATCGCATGGGTAAGTGCATCGACTCCTGTATCGGCAGTCAGGCGAGGGGGCATGGACATTGTCAGTTCGAAGTCCACGATTGCTGCGATGGGCAGGAAGGACAGGCCTGGACAGAGCATCTTCTCGTCCGTGACGCTGTCACTGATGATGGTGAACTGCGTAGCCTCCGAGCCGCTGCCGGCGGTGGTCGGGATCGCGACGACGGGAAGCGCTGGTCCGGTGTAGACGTGCGGGACCTTGTAGTCCCGCATCCGGCCCCCGCGGACCCCGAGGACGGCCAGCGCCTTCGCAGTATCCATCGGGCTGCCGCCACCGAAGCCGATCACCGAGTCGGCGTTGTGATCGGCGAGCAGGGCGAGCCCTGTTTCGAGGGAGTCGGTGGTGGGGTCGGGAACGGTGTCGTCGAACAGGGCTGGTGTGATGCGTGCTTCGCGCAGGAGGGTCAAGATCCGTTCGGACGCGCCAGTCGAGGTGAGGAACTTGTCGGTCACCACTACCGGGCGCTGCAATCCGAGTTGACGGATCACGTCCCCGATGTCGTCGATGGTGCCCCCGCCGATTCGCAGGAACCGTGGGAAGGCGATCTGGATACTCATGGTGCCGTCCTTAGTCGTTCTGAGGGAAGCCGAGGTTGATGCCGCCGTGGTTGGGGTCGAGCCAGCGGGTGGTGACGACCTTGCCGCGGGTGAAGAAGTGCACACCTTCGGTGCCGTGGGCGTGTGTGTCACCGAAGAGGGAGTTCTTCCAGCCGCCGAAGCTGTAGTACGCGGTGGGGACGGGGATGGGGACGTTGACGCCGACCATGCCGACCTCGACTTCGTTCTGGAAGCGGCGGGCTGCGCCGCCGTCGTTGGTGAAGATGGCGGTGCCGTTGCCGTAGGGGTTCGAGTTGATCAATTCGAGGGCTTCGTCATAGGTCCCGACCCGTACGACGGACAGGACGGGGCCGAAGATCTCGTCGGTGTAGACGCTCATATCGGTGGTGACGTGATCCAGAAGGGTCGGTCCGAGCCAGAATCCGTCGCTTCCGCCATCGGCCTGCACGGACCGGCCGTCGACTACGACGGTGGCGCCGGCAGCTTCGCCGGCGTCGATATAGGAAGACACTTTGTCACGATGTGCTTTGCTCACCAATGGACCCATATCCGAGTCCTTTGTGCCGTCGCCGGTTTTCAGGCTCAGGGTGCGATCCTTGATCTTTGCAACCAGCTCATCGGCGATGTCCCCGACCGCGACCAGTGCGGAGATCGCCATGCAGCGCTCACCGGCGGAGCCGAAGCCCGCGTTCACCATCGCGTCGGCGGCCAGATCGAGGTCGGCGTCCGGCAGAACAACGGCGTGGTTCTTCGCGCCGCCGAGTGCCTGGACGCGCTTGCTGTGGGCGGTTGCGGTTTCGTAGACGTACTTCGCGATGGGGGTCGACCCGACGAAGGAGATGGCCTTGATCGCCGGATTGGTGAGTAGTTCATCGACGGCTGTCTTGTCACCCTGCAGGACGTTGAACACGCCGGCGGGTAGGCCCGCCTCGGACCACAGTTCGGCGATCCACAGCGCTGCCGTGGGAACCTTTTCCGACGGCTTGAGGACCACGGTGTTCCCGGCGGCAATCGCGATGGGGAAGAACCACATCGGAACCATGGCGGGAAAGTTGAACGGGGAGATGATGCCAACCGGCCCGATGGGCTGGCGGATCGACGCCATGTCGACCTTGGTCGACGCGTTCTCGGTCATCCCACCCTTGAGAAGGTGAGCGATGCCGCAGGCAAATTCGACGACCTCCTGGCCGCGGGAGACCTCACCGAGCGCGTCGGAGAGCACCTTGCCGTGCTCGGAGGTGATGATCGCAGCCAATTCCTGCTTGCGGGCGTTGAGCAGTTCACGGAATGAGAACAGAATCTGTGTGCGCTTGGCGATCGAGGTATCTCGCCATGCGGGGAACGCCGCCGCGGCTGCCTCGATCACCGCGCGGGCGTCGTCTGTGCTCGCAAGTGCAACTTCTGCAGTCACTGCGCCGGTGGCGGGGTTGGTGACCGGGGCCGATGTGCCGTTGGTGCCGGTGAAGGGCTTGTTGTCCAACCAGTGTGGGATGACGGTCATGGTTATGTGCTCCTGTGACTCTGTGGTTTTCTCGAGTCTGTCGGTGCAGATGTGCCGCGGTCAACGAGTATCTTCGCAGTGATAACTGCAATTTTGCAGTAGCGAGGGAGTGGGATGTTCACCGCCGATAACATGCGTTTTCTGCTGGAGTTGTCACGGACCGGGCGGATCGCGGACGCGGCCAAACGGCTGGACGTCGATCAGACCACGGTGTCGCGCAGGATCACCCGACTCGAAAAAGACATGGGAGCGCGACTGTTCGACCGGGGATCGTCGGGATGGCAACTGACCGAGGCCGGCCGGCGTCTGGTGCCGTACGCAGAAGCGGTCGAATCGACTCTGTTGGCTGCACTCGACGCGACATCGTCCGCTGGATCCGGCAGTCTTCACGGCACTGTCCGGATTCTCACCCCGGACGGCTTCGGCGCCTATGTGTTGGTTCCGGGGCTGGGCATGGTGCGCGACAGACACCCTGACCTGTTCACCGAGCTGCGTACGTCGACCACGCACGATCTGGTGACCGGTCGCGACTTCGACCTCGCAGTCACTCTCGAACGGCCGTCACCACGATCGGTGTCCGTCAGCAAACTGGCCAACTACGACCTGCGTCTTTATGCATCACGTCGCTACCTCGACTCGCACAGTGCCATCGAGTCCCTCGACGACCTCGAGGACCACACGTTGGTGTGGTACGTGAACGCCATCTTGGACGTCGAGCCGCTACGTCGACTCGAGCGTCTCCTGCCCGAAGATCGCGCGCAAGTCCAGACGAACAACATCACCGGCCACTATCAGGCGGTCAGGTACGGAGTGGGTATCGCACCGCTCCCGACCTACATCGGTAATGCCGACCCCGATCTCGTGCCCGTACTCCCGGACAAGTTCGTGGCCGAGAGAACCTATTGGTTGGTTGTTCCGCGAGAACTGGCTCGCCTGGCACGGGTGCAGGCCGTCATCGAGGTTCTTCTCGACATCGTCAGCGAGAATCCGGATCTGAGGGCGCCGGGTCAGGGCGGTGATTCACGCTGATTCGCGTGCCGCTCGGATGGCTGTGGCGGTGGAAGGACGCCTCCGGCATCTTGTCTGTCTTGGGAACGGACGGACCAGGACGGTGTGGGAATGCCGGGCAGCTCTTCACTTTTCAGCCTTCGGTCTTCGGACGTCCATCCTATCGATCTTACCGATCGATAGGATGGTAAGTCAATGGTCCATAACTGTCAGTGGTCGTCACCAGATGGTGGTTTGACCTCTCATCTGAGATAAACAACCTGCATGATATGTGCTTGCGGGTGGTTCATGTCGGGTCGCAGGCGCAAATTAGGTAACCTGAGGTAACAACTTGTCGTGGTCGGTGTGTGGCTGCGAAGTGTCTCCGGAAGATTGGAGGAGGTCTGTGCTCGTTCAACCGGAGCGACGTAGCAGTCTCGCACGACCCGACGGGGGAGCGCCCTGGCTGGGGCGTAGTTGGACCGACATGCTCAACAGCGACGCGACGTGTCTACCGGAGGCGAGGTCCGGAGCTGAGCCCGTCATGAACGGAGAGACCCATGGGGGCTGAAGCCCGAGTTGCACCGACGTCACGTCGGCCGAAGGACCGCAATGTGCAGATTGCGAACAATGCACGTGAGCTGTTCGCACTCAGGGGCTTTCACGCCGTTCGCGTAGACCATATCGCCGAGGCGAGTGGAGTCACCGCGCGTGCGGTGTATCGGCACTACAAGAACAAGCAGGAACTCCTCGCCCGCATCATCGATGAGGATCAACAGCGTTGGATCGACGCTCTGGATTCGATCTCAGAGGTCGAGTCGGATGAGGAGCTGGCCCGGCATCTCGACTACCTGGCGCGTGTCGGTATCGAAAGTCGCCGGCTGTCGGTGCTGTGGCAGCGTGAAGCACGCCATCTCGACGAGGATGATTTCCGAACCGTACGAAGCAGGGCAGTGTGGATCTCGGACAACGTTGCCGGTCGACTGATCCGTCCGTGCCACCCCGGCCTCGGCGCGTTCGCAACCGATGTTCGCAGTTGGGCGGTTGTCAGCGTCTTGACCAGCCCGGCGTTCTACGACAGCGCGCTTTCGCGGTCTCGTCTCGCTACCGTGATGGCAACGGCATGCGAACGGATCATCGCTGCGCCGACAGTCGAGCCTGTGCGTCGCCGGGAGACGCCGACTGTCGAGAACGTGCCGATGGCGCGGCGCGAGCAGTTGCTTGCGGCCGCGGCGGCAGCCTTTCGTCGCAGTGGATATGCCGGCGTCAGCATCGACGATATCGGAGCGGATGTCGGGTTCGCCGGTCCGGCGATCTACCGGTATTTCAAGACCAAGTCGAGCATCCTCGTCGCATTGATGGAGCGATTCGCCGAGTGGCGAGCATTGGAGGTCGTTCGAGCGCTGCGCACCTCCATTGATCCGGCCGAAGTGTTGTCCGCGTTGATTTCCGGGTACGTGCGTCTCGGAATCGAGGCCGTGGATCTCCTCGCCGTGGCACTGACCGAAGGGCATTACCTTCCAGACGAGGATCGTGAGCGCTTCGAGCGGATCAATGACGATTTTGTCTCCGAGCTGCGCCGGTGGTACTCCTCGGTCCGGCCGGATGTCGACCCGGCGGCCGCGCAGTCGCTCGTGAGCATCGCGGTCACCGTGGTGCACGACTTGGTGCGGATTCCCCATTTCCTCCGCTCCCCGGACTTCGAATCCGAGCTCGATCGGGTAGTGCGTGCCCTGTTTGCAGACTGATGTCGACCGGCGTGCTGGGACGCGTGGGTCAGGCACGCCTCTGCCTTCCGATCTGTAGGTCGGTTTTCGAACCGGACCCTTCTCCCGCTCTCGACCGGTCGGAGCACCGGAGTTGGAGACGACCGCCTGGTGGGCCGTACGTGACAGATCGGCGTCGACGTCGTCCATATTGGTGCGTTCGGACCTGAGGGCGTAGTCGACGTCGGGCGGATGCCGGCCAGGTCCCGACCGTGTCGTTCGGATCGAAGGACCTGCCGAGGTTCCGAAAACTGCTCGAGCGCAGTGTTCATCGCCGTGAGCGAGTATTCGGTGACCTCGGGCTCGAACGTCGAGCTCACACAGTGGAGCGGCGCATCCATCTACTTCAACAGTGACGGCACGGGTGCTGGGGTTGTCCGACCCCAGCACCCGTGCCGTCACATCACTGTGTTCAGGTGCGGACGAAGCCGGCGTAATCGTTTTCTGCCGACTCCTGGTTCTTCTTCAGGTACTGGGCCAGACCACCGGGGTAGGCCAGCAGTTCACGCTTCTTCCCGGGCACATTGGCATTCATGTACCAGGAGTCCGCGAGCGGGAAGATCGTGGCGGCGGTGACTTCCTCGAAGTGCTGCTGCCACTCCTTCTCGCCCTCCGGCGTCGCTTCGATCCGGGTCAGGCCCCGCTCACGCATACTGACCAGGCAGTCGATCACCCAGTCTCCTTCGAGCTCTGCACAGGTCGGTCCGTTGCAGAAGGCCGACGGGCTCTGCGGTCCGTAGACGAAGAGGATGTTCGGAAAACCCGAGGTGGCACGACCGAGGAGGGTGTGAACACCGTTCGCGTAGGTCTCGCCGAAGGTCTCACCGTTCGTGCCTACGATGTCGATGTCGCAGAGGCCACCGGTGAACGAGTCGAATCCGGTCGCCAGGACGATGACGTCGAATTCGCGCTCGACACCATCAGCGGTGACGATGCCGTTCTCGTAGATGTGATCGATGCGGTTGTCGTTGACGTCCACGAGTTCGACGTTGTCTTGGTTGAAGGCTTCGTAGTAGGTGTATTCCAGCGGGCATCGCTTGGAGCCGAAGGGATACGGAGGCTCGGTCGGAACCAACTTCTCGGCGAGGACGGGATCCTTGATCCGGCCGCGGGTCTTGTCGCGCCAGAAACGGTAGATTCGGTTACTGACCTCGACGTCGAAGAACAGATCGGCGTAACCGCCCAGCCAGATCTGTAGGCCTCCTTCGGCGTACAGCTTCTCGAGTCCTTCGGTGAACTCCTCGTCGGTCATCTCGGCTGTCGGTTTGTAGACCAGATCGTAGGCGAGACCACCGAACGTCTGGTTGCGGAACTCGAAGAACTTCGGGTAGCTCTTGCGTAGCTCCTCGTTCGCGGCATGATCGAGCTTGGCCGAATACATCGGTAGCGTCATCGACGGCGTGCGTTGGAAGACCGTCATCGACTCCACCTGAGGGGCGATCGATTGGATGACCTGTACACCGCTGGCGCCGGTGCCGATCACCGCGACGCGCTTGCCGCGCATATCGTAGCCCGTGGGCCACTCGGCGGTGTGGAAGATGTCGCCCTCGAAGGTGTCGCGCCCCGCGATGTTCGGGATGAGCTTCTTGGAACCCGTACCGAGCATCGGAAGGAAGAACCGTGCCCGGGTCAGAAAGGTCTCACCGGTATTCTCGTTGCGGGACTCGACAACCCACTGATCGCGACTGGTGTCGAATCGGGCTGCGAGCACGCGAGTGCTGTAGTGGATCTCCGGACCGAGTTCGAGCTTGTCGACCACGAAGCGGAAGTACTCCTGCAGTTCCTCCTGACCGGGGAACATCTCCGACCAGTCCCACTCCTTCCAGATGCGCTCGTCGGAAAACTGGTACGCCGTGGCCTCGGTATCGACCCGGGCGCCGGGGTACTGATTCCAGTGCCAGACACCGCCGGCCTCGGAGCCTGCTTCGTACAGCTTCACCGTGAACCCCAACGCGCGCAGGCGTTCGAGCGCGTAGACGCCGGCGAACCCGCCGCCGACTACCAGCACGTCGAGCTCCTCGGTTACGGGACGAGTGTCCTCGAGTAGGGAGACCATTGTGTATTCCTTTCGCACCTTGGATCTGAAGCCTCGGGCTGTTCGATTCATCTGATCGATCGCAGCTCTGGACAAAGTCGATGTCGGACGCCGCAGCGGGCACCCTTCGATGTCCCGAGTTCACGAATGTCATCGAGCGCTAACGCGCACTCTCCGAATGGGACGATGGTGCCCCCGTCGTCAAAATATGTCAAGAATCACTAATTCGTGTTCGCGATGATCTGGTACCCGCGCCTTCCCGACGCGTCCATGCGACTGTAGTGAATGTAGGTGTTCTGCACGGTCGTTGGTCACGGTGGTCGGGGAGCCGCCGGCCTCGGACTCGAAGTATGGACGGTGCAGCGTTTCGCTAATGGTAACCATCGCTAACTTAATTGAGCTCATAGGCGGCTCGGGGATCTCGAGGTGGCGACCGGTGTCCACCGGGATGGCCCGAGACCCGCATACGGTGTGCCGAGTCGACCCGTAATGGTGCCGGGTGGAATGCGTCGACCGGCCCCGAACTTCTTCGCACCCGCCGCGTATCGCGGATGCGTCAAGGGTTGGTCTCCCACCGACCGGCCTCATCGAGACCTTACATAGCCTCCCAATATCGTTCGGAGCGCATGGAAGCTGATCGGTTCGCAGCGTCCGACAAGTGATTCTTGGTTCACGACGAGGCGCCCGAAATCTCGACGGGTCGAGGACGACGGTCTCGTGGGCGTGCGGAGAACCGGATCGTCCAGGCTGCCGCGTAAAGACCGCCAGCGTCGATCTCAGGACACGCCTCTCCCCGATGCTGACCGTGTGCCGTTGCGTGAGCGGTGAGCGGCCTACTTCTCGGGATCGAGGAGAGGGGTTCGAGTCGGTTTAGGAGATCTTCTTAGCATTTGATGACTTGTTGTCACCGGTGGGGGGAGTTTCTTCGCGAATCATCGTTGCTAGGGGAGAAGTCCTCGACGATTGTTGGGCGCCGCTGGGGCTTTACCGGCCGCTCGGGATGTCTGCGTCGACGTATGTGGATCCATTGCGTGGTACTAGGACAGGGTCCTGAAGTTAGTATCCCTTGACATCGTGCTGTGACGTGCATGACGCTGTGTGGGGAAGTTGTGGTGGTGAAGCGGGTCGGTCGAGCAAGGAGCGGCCGACCCGGCCGGGGGCTGCATGTATTGCCGCGCTGCCTACTGTGCCGCACTGCGGCTTCGTAGTGCGTATTGCGACTTGTGGACGAAAGGTGGTGCACGAGCGGGCATTCCGATCCGGAGCGAGATGCGCGGCTACGCAGACTGCATCTGTGCTCCGCGCGGGGTGAAAAATTAGTAGCCGTTGACAAAATGCGGATAAGGTCCCTAATGTGCTCTCATCTCACGAGACAAGCATCCGACTAGAGATTAGCATTCATAGACTTAATGTCGGACGCTGCAGGCTTGCTCACGGTGTTCAGAACAGGATGGACCAGCATGGAAACGTTCGAGTTTATCGAGTTCGAGGAGTCCGGAGCGACTGCGACGGTCTGGCTCAACCGCCCGCCGGCCAACGCAGTCAGCCAGGACATGTACGTCGAACTGAAGCAGTTCTTCGACAATGTCGACAAGTACCTTCCCGACGCGCGTGTCGTCGTCGTCGCAGGCCGCGGCAAGCATTTCTGCGGTGGCAACGACCTGGAAGAATTCAAGACCCTGTCGCCGGAGAACTCGCCCGCACGCATGAAACAGGTACGCGAGGCCTTTTTCTCGATCCGGGACAGTGCGAAGCCGACGGTGGCAGCGGTGCAGGGTGCGGCTGTCGGTACGGGCCTGTGTATTGCAGCCTCGTGTGACCTGGTCGTGGCTGCGGAGAACGCGCGATTTTCATTGCCGGAAGTGAACGTGGGGGTTATGGGTGGCGCCAAGCATCTCTCGCGTCTCGTCCCACAAGGCATGGTCCGCTTGATGCATCTGAGTGGTGACATGGTGCCGGCCGCAGACATTTACAAGTTCGGTGGGATCGTCGAGGTCGTGCCGAACGACGAGCTGATGACTCGCGCCCAGGCACTCGCCGATTCACTTGCTCGACACAGCCCGGCCGCGTTGCGCTTCGCGAAGCTGAGTATGAACACCATCGAGTACATGGACCTCGAGTCCGGTTACGAGTACGAGCAGTCGCTCACCGGTGAACTGTCCGGTTACGAGGACTCCAAGGAAGCAGTCAACGCCTTCCTCGAACGTCGTACTCCCCACTACACGGGCAGGTGACCACGATGACGACGGATCTGGCCGAATATCGGTCCGGGGTCCGCGCGTGGTTGGCCGACGCGGACATTCCCGCCGTTCCCCTCGATCTCGACGAGCGATTCGATGTTCTGCGCGACTGGCAGCGAGCGCTGTTCGAAGCCGGAGGGCTGGGCATCAGCTGGAGCAAGGAGGCCGGCGGCCAAGGGTTGTCCCATCTGCACCAACTGGCGTTCGCTGAAGAGCTGGCTTATGCCCGGGCGCCGATGCCTATCGGTCTGATCGGCCTCGACGTAGTCGGACCGTCGATCGACGAGTTCGGCCAGCAGTGGCAGAGAGAAGAACTCCTACCGAAGCTGCTCTCCGGTGAGCACATCTGGTGCCAGGGCTTCTCCGAACCCGAGGCCGGGTCGGACCTTGCCTCGCTGCGCACCCGGGCCGTGCTCGACGGTGACGAGTTCGTGATCTCCGGACAGAAAGTATGGACCAGCTGGGCGCACAAGGCGCAATGGTGTGCGCTGCTCGTTCGTACTGACCCTGCTGCACACAAGCACGCCGGAATCAGCTACCTGCTAGTGGATATGTCCACGCCGGGAATCACGCCGAAGCCCCTTGAGCAGATGACGGGCGACCGCGAATTCTGTGAGGTCTTCTTCGACGAAGTACGCGTTCCGCGGCGGAATCTTGTCGGAGAGCTCAACGGCGGTTGGGCTGTTGCGACGCACACTCTCGGTATCGAGCGTGCTGCCTACACGTTGCGCCGGCGAGTCGATTACGAAGTCGCGTTCGAAGACGCCGTCGCTGCGCTTCGAGATCATGGGCTTCCCGCGCCGGAAACCGGGCTCGGACGCCGTGTACGCATAGCGATCGGCAAGGCGCACGTTGCATTGAAAGTCCTGAGCGCGCAAACGCAGAAAACGGTCGCGCGACTCGCTGCGGGACAGGTCCCGACTCCGGAGGATTCCGTCGATAAGCTTCTGCTCAACGAGGTCGAGCAGATAGTTTTCGGGGAGATCGCCGAGCTTCTCGGTCCATACCGGGCCGTCGAGGAAAGTCGGCCGTTGGGGCTGGCATCAGATCGGTGGGCACATGACCACCTCTATTCGCGGGCGACCTCCATCTATGGCGGCACCTCTCAGATTCAGCGAAATATCATCTCGGAACGACTGCTAGGACTCCCTCGTGGCTGACGACACCACTACTGCAGAACTGGCCAACAGCCTGGAAGACTTCCTCGCACGCAGTTACGATTCCGCCACCCGACGCGCAGTGCTCTCGGAGAGGAGGGTCACCGAGCTCGGTGGTGTTCTCGGCGAGATGGGAGTGTTCGCTACCTCTGTACCCGAGGTGTTCGGCGGGCTGGGGCTTCCGATGGCGTCGCTCGGACCGTTGTTCACCCTGTACGGCAGGTACCTGGTACCGGGGCCATTGCTGGAGAACTCGCTACTTCCGGCTGTTCTGGCCGCTGATGCACCGGAGACCGCCCGCGCAGCGTTCAAGGCAGCGATGAGCGGTGACGGACAGTTGGCCCTCGTCGATCCGCACGCCACCGGAGACTGGGACGGCGGATCGATCACCGTCCGCAACGGCAGACTCTTCGGACGCTGTCACCTCGTTCGGTTCGGTGGTGATGCGACGCAGCTGGTCGTCGTTTCGGATGATCAGCAGTTATGGCTCGTCGATCCCCATGCGGGAGGCCTCGAGATGATCCAGGCCGATGCCAACGCAGATCCGCTCTCGTCTTTCGCGTCGGTTGGTCTGGACGACGTCGCCGGCACGCCGCTCGCTGATCCGTCTGCAGCGCCGAGGCTGATCGAAGAGATCCGTTCGTGGGTCAGAACGCTCGTCGCATGTGAGTTGAGTGGAATCGCCGCCCATTGCTTACGCACCACGATCGATTATGCGAAGGAGCGTGAGCAATTCGGTCGCCCGATCGGGTCTTACCAGGCGATCAAGCACATCATCGCCGATATGCATGTACATGCCGCCTCGGTCCGGAATCTCTGCGATTCCGTACTCGCGGACTTGGTGAACAGCGAGGCGCCGACAGCGGTCGACGCAGCTGTGCTGAAGGCGCACGCTTCCAAGGTGGCCGTCGAGGTCTGCCAGGACGCGATCCAGGTGCACGGTGGAATCGGATTCACCGCCGAGGTCGATCTGCACTGGTTCTACAAACGAGCGCTCGCCCTACGGCCCTGGTACGGCGATACCCGGGCATTGGAAGAGATGGTCGGTGCGGCAGCATTGGCGCAGACCACAGAACACGCAAGCACGGCGAAGGCGGTCTGATGATCCCACGAGGTGGAAATGTCGCTCCCACTCGCGACTACGTGGCGTCCGGGGATTGGGACGGCGCCTTCATCGACGACTATCTGGCGACCGCAGCCGCCGCGGTACCGGACCGGATGGCACTCGCCGAGCCAACCCGATCGTTGACCTTCGCCGAGTTCGACGCAGCAGTGAATGCGTTGGCAAGCGCCTTGCAAGCGCATGGCATTGCGCCTGGCGATGTCGTCTCGTGGCAGTTACCGAACTGGATCGAAGCGTGCGTGGTCCATCTGGCTGCCATACGTATCGGTGCTGTGAGCAACCCGATCATCCCGATCTACCGGCATACCGAGACCGCGTTCATTCTGCGACAGTCTGCTTCGAGAATCGTCTTTGTCCCGTCGGTCTTCCGGAACTTCGACTACGCGGCGATGGCCTGCGAGATCGCTCGTGAACTGGACGAACCACCTACCGTCGTAGTAGTCGGTGAGGGGAGCCCAGCCGGCGGCATTCGGTACGACGCCTTCGTCGACGGTGCGGAAAAGCCGAACCGTGTCGACCGCTCACCGGACGATGTTGTGCTACTGCTGTACACCTCGGGAACCACATCCGATCCCAAGGGCGCGATGCACAGCCACAACACTCTCAACTACGAGAACCGCAGCATCGCCGACCTTCTCGAACTGAGCGAATCCGATGTGATCTTCATGCCGTCGCCGGTCGGACACATCACCGGAATCCTGTACGGGATCCAGCTACCACCGATGCTGCGCAGCGGCGTGGCACTGCTCGATGTCTGGAGTCCGCAGGCGGGCATGCGTCTGATCGACGAGTACCGCTGCACCACGACGGTCGCTGCGACTCCGTTCCTGCACGGGATCGTCCACGACCCGTCCGGCTCGTCACATGACCTCTCCTCGATGAGGAACTTCCTTTGTGGTGGCGCCGATGTTCCCCCTGACCTGGTCATCGAGGCCACCGACACCCTTGATGCACTGGTTGCGCGTGTCTACGGATCGACGGAGTTTCCGACGGCATCGGCCGGCAAGCGCAACGATCCCTTGACCAAACGAGCAACGACAGATGGCCGAGCAATCAAGTCTGCGGAGATCCGAATTGTCGACGACGACATGCAGGACGTGACCCCAGGGATTCCCGGCGAGATTCTGCTGCGCGGGCCGGAGATGTTCCTCGGATATCTCGACAACCGGCTCAACGACAGTGCGTTCACCGCGGACGGTTGGTTCCGCAGCGGTGACCTCGGACGTCTCGACACCGAGGGCTACCTCGAGATCGTCGGCCGCAAGAAGGACATCATCATCCGCGGCGGCGAGAATCTCAGTGCCAAAGAGGTAGAGGACCACCTATTCGCCCATCCGATGATCGCCGACGTCGCGGTCGTCGGATCGCCGGATCCCGTCCTCGGAGAACGAGTCTGCGCGATCGTTGTACCGGAGCCCGAAGTCGACATCGAGCTCGAGCATCTCACCGGATGGTTGATCGAACGCAACATCGCACGGCAGAAGCTCCCGGAAAGCCTGATCGTCGTCGACGAGTTGCCGCGGACGGCAAGCGGGAAGATCCAGAAGTTCAAATTGCGGGAGCTCGCGGCGGACCGCGCCAAAGGCACAGTCCACCGTTGAGTGGACCCGACACACCGGACACAAGCCCCCTTCATTCCTCGAGCAATGACCATCGCCGCGAATCCCTCGCGGCGGGATGGAGAACATCATGAGAGAGCACCGCTCGGCCGTTTTCTCGACCGGTCACCAGTTCCTCGAAGGTCTTCGTTGGCACCATGGCAAGCTCTGGGCCAGTGATTTCTTCAGCAAGACGGTGAAGACGTTCAACGCCGACGGTTCGTACACGGACGTCGCCGAGGTCGAAGGCTCGCCATCGGGACTCGGCTTCCTGGATGACGGTTCGGTCCTCGTCGTGTCACAGATGGATCGAACCGTCGTGCGGATCGAGCCTGACGGTACACAGTCGGTGCACGCTGACTTCAGCCAGTACGCCGGCGGCATCGGCAACGACATGATCGTCACAGGCAAAGGTGATGGGTACGTCGGAAACTTCGGTTTCGCTCTCGGGGAGGAAGACCCGAAGACAACACGCTTGGTCCATGTGTCTGCAGACGGCTCCGTCAACCCCGTCGGTGGTGAAGTTCTGTTCCCGAACGGCATGGCGATCACCCCGGACAGAGTTCTTCTCACCGCCCAGACATGGCGGCACTGCATCACGGCGTTCGACATCCAGGAAGACGGAAGCCTGGTCAACGAACGAATCTGGGCCCAGCTCGACGATTCCGTTCACCCGGATGGCATCGCACTCGACGCTGACGGCGGTGTGTGGTTCGGCAACGCGTTGACCCTCGAGTCGGACAGTGGCTTCTACCGAGTTGTCGAGGGAGGAGAGATCACCGACAGGGTTGCGATCGAAGGGGCCTGGTCGGTCACCTGTGCATTCGGCGGTGACGATCTCCGCACCCTGTACATGGCGTGCAATGTGACCACGCTCGAGGAGTTTCACGACGGCAAGTCGACTTCGGTAGTCGCGACTGCGAACGTCGGTTACAAGGGCAGCCCGGCAATGTGAGTAGGACTGCCGCAGAAGTATCGGGTCCAAGGGCTGATCTCGGCCGAGTCGACCCCGGTGCTTATGCGGGATTCGGGCGCACTGCAGGTGGGATACGCGCGAGGAGGGAAATCAGGTCGGTCTGACAGGCGTAACCGAAATAGGTGTTCAGTATCGTGGAGAACCCGAGTGCATCGGGCACGTCATAGGCTGGAAGTTCGGCCTCGATCGTGGCGACACAGCGATCGTAGGCTTTCCTGATCGCCGGCGAAGAAGTGGCAACCTGAATGTGTTCACGCGCCGGTGATGTCAACAAGTCCCCATTGAAAAGGTCGATACAGATCGGTTCGGTGACTTCAGCATCAGGGTTCATAGGCACACACGTGAATATCCGACCACCGCGGGACCTCACCTCGCGCCATGCTGCGGTTTCGGCACTGTCGACCCGATCGAGCCACTCGAGGTGACGTTCGGCGAACTCGACAAACCCTGCAGCATCGAACTCCGACTCTCGCCGAATATTCGAATTCGACTCAGCTTCTCCCGGATTGATGTTGGACGCAATTGCGCGCGGGTCCGCGGCGTCCGTCCTGCTCCGCTGGGACGCCGCCGTATGGACAGGTGCGGTGTCGAAACCGGACTCAGGTTGAGAACGACAAACCGAAGGCATTACCCCGAGGTTCGGACCGGACAAGGTCATCGTGCATCTACTCCTTCACTACGACCCCTGTCATATGATCGTGTGGACGACCTCCTGTCGTTACTGACTCAGCGCCATCTCCGGCAACGGGACGGCGAGCTCGGATCACTCTGTTGTCGCTTGCCAGGTTGATGGGACCACCTGATTGCCAGAGGGTAGGGACCACCGTGGCGCGTTATTGAGGATGCGTGTTGTCGGTGGCGGCGTCAACTGCTCCGGGCCGGGTGCGTTGACGGTAGGACGGTCCTTCGACGACGAGGGTGTGGGCGCTGGAGGTCAGCCGGTCGATCGCGGATTGGGCGAGGAGGGTGTCTGCGGTCATCGTCAGCCACTCCGACGGCTCCCGATTTGATGTGACGATCGTGGTCTTCTTCTTGTGCCGTTCTACGATGAGTTCGTAGAAGTCGTTGGTTTCGGTGGCATCGAGCGGTCGCAGCGCGAAGTCGTCGATGATGAGCACGTCGATCGCGGTCAACCTGCGGATCTCGGCGTCGACGGTGTTATCCAATCGGGCTGCGCGGAGCCGGGTGAACAGCTTGTCCGATCGCGCGAACAGAGCACTGTGTCGCCGCCGGATTGCCATGTGCCCTAATGCTGTTGCCAGATGGGTCTTGCCGACCCCGACCGGGCCGAGAACGATCGCGCACTGCTGGTTGTCGAGGAACCGCAATGAGGTCAGATCTGCGAGGAGTGTCCGGTCGTAGCGCAGATCATCGAGCGCATTCCAGGTATCGAACACCATCGCCGGGTCGAGTCCTGCCTTGGTGGCTCGTAGTGTCGCCGAACGTGATTCACGCCGGTTCACTTCGTCGGCGAGGAGCACTTCGAGGAACCCGATGTGGCTGAGTTTGTGTTGACGGGCCAGGGCGGCGCGTTCGGGCAGCGTGTCGGCCAGCGCCCCGAGTTTGAGAGCTTTGAGCAGTCGGACCATGTCGGTACCGACAGGTTCGGTGGCTGCGGTGCGGGTGTGGGTGCTCATCGGTGGATCTCCGTGTTCTCGGCGCTGTCGCCGACGACTGACAGTGTGGGTGCATTTGCGGCAGTGTTGAATTCGGATGGATCACGTGAGAATCGTGATGCGGTGTGTCCGACTGCTTTCGGCAGATCCGGCGAGGTCTTTTCGGTGGCGCGCTCGAGCATCGAGGCGATCTTGGTGACCGAGACGACGTCGAGGTCGAGCGACAGGGTGCAGGCCTGCTCGACCCGTTCGGCTCCGTAGCGGCGGACCAGTCCTTGCAGACGGTAGACGCTGCGGATCCTCGTCCACGGCAGCGGATCGTCGAGGATGCGTTCGGCGTAGATGCCGATGTTCGGCCCGTGCGCGGTGCACTTGGCGATCAGAGAGGTGACATCACGCAGCGCGTAGTCGGATCTGTGTTCGGGCAGGTCAGCGCGGTCGGTGCTCCGTCCACCCGGCGGCGTGCGGGGGTGGATCTTCACCAGGATGCCGCGGTGATAGAACTTCACCAGTTCGGTGTCGGCGCGCACCGACAGCGTCGATCCGATCCACTGTTGCGGCAACGAATACAACGCCCGCCCGACTTCTGCGTGGAAATCACGGTGCACTTTCACGTCCTTGAAGATCGGCACATCGTAGACCGCCGGCACCGGCAACAACATGGGTCGTTCGGCAGTGTCGAAGACCTCCAGCGGTCGTGCGCAGGTGGTGCCGTGGATACGCATGCCCGCGGTGGTGCTGCACCAGCGGACGACGGACTCTTGAGCTTCGGCGAGATCGGTGAAACGTTCACCGACCCAGAAGTTTCCGCGCACGTACTGCACGGTGCGTTCGACGCGGGGTTTGTCCTTCGGTGACCGCACCCGGGCGGGATCGGTGATGAATCCGACGTGANCGAGCCACCCCTCGCTGAAACGCGGGGTGATCGGGTCCGCCGCGGTGACGACGGGTCTGAGGTTGTCGGGGATCAGGACCGCGAAGACCCCGCCGAAGAACTTCCATGCCGCCTCGCATCCGGCGATCACCGCCGCCAGCGTCTGCGAATAGGTCAACCACACGAACATGTGCCGGCTGTACACGGCGGTGAAGATCAGGGCATGAACTTTCCGGGATCGGCCGTCCTCGGGGTCGGTGAGCATCCCCAGATACCCGAAGTCGATTTGGCATTCGACACCCGGATCTCCGTCGACGACCCGAACGGTGAGGTCCTTGCGGCCGAAACCGCACCGCTCGGTAGCGAACCGGTGCAGCGTCCGGTACGGCACCACACAGCCTTGGCGGGCGAGGAGCACGTGGATCTTGGTGATCGTCAGCGGTTTGTGCTCATCGTCCCCGGCCACCCACCTGGTGATCTGCTGCTCGTGAGGAACCAACTGTTCCCATGCCGCACCGTGTCCATGAGGCCGGTCGGGGCGCACGGTGTCGACGACCGCAGCGATCAACTCGTCATCGATGTCGGCTGCAGTGCCGTCCCTGTTCAGCCCGGCAGTCTGGGCGGCGTCGACGTAGCGTCGGACGGTCTTGCGGTCCACCCCGGCGTGGTCTGCGATGGTGCGCAGCCCAGGCGCCGGCAGAGCGGCTGTCCCGAGCCATAGTCGCAGTACTTCTCTGATCTCGTTCACACTGATCTCCCGAAAAGCCATGCCCGTCGACCTCCGCGACCTCGCTTGAGCTGTCACAGACGATCGAACGAGCAAACGACGAGATCACCGGCAAGGCGCGCCGGTGGTCCCATAACTGGCAATCCAGGTGGTCCCATCACCCTGGCAAAATCAGCTCACACCGGTCCCATGCTCATGGCAGACGACATCTGTGTTCGATCTCCTTGGAATCGACGCGAATACGTTCTCTAACTTGAGATATGAAGCCGGATCCGGGTAAGCACATCGATACGGAGCCGACGACAGCAACGTACACTTCGATGGGTATCGGTAGGACGACTCTGACCGGCGTCAGCGATTCCCGTCGTGGATGGGCCACTACGAACACCACAGCGCGCACTGCGGCGATCCGTCGCTACGTCGACATGCTGCAAACAGCTCGCCGGCGAAGGGAGTGTTCTATCGAGGACGGAGAACCCTGCTTCGATCGTCGCCTTTGATCACCGAAGCAGGGTCCTGGCAGCCCGAGCGCAGGCAGCAGGTGGGATCTGCCCGTGCCCAGTGGCGGAGGCACGCCGCCTTGCCCATGCCGCATACGCACCATCGGCCGACACGTGGCTTTCGGTGGATACTCATGAGACGAACCGTCAACAGGTAGCTCGCTGTTTCTGGACCGCATGACTGTCGACGGAAGATACCTGCTCAATCAATATATGTAACAGTACTGTTCACCAGGGCCTCGGCAAAGTCGTAAGTAAGACCAGCTGACCTGCGGTT
>NZ_JTIZ01000012.1:0-52428 GCF_000801125.1 Rhodococcus sp. Chr-9 | reverse complement strand
GTCGCACCCAGCCGGCACCAGTACCACTGCTAACTGCGAAGAGCCAAATATCGTCGTAGCCACGATCACCTTCGCATTCGAAGCCGGGGGTGCTGCTGTAGGTAGAACCGTCGACCAGGGTGATCGTGCCGTCGATGGTGAAGAGCGGTGGAGCGGAGATCCCAGCGTTCACGAGGAAACCGGTCGCGGTCAGCGCGCCGACGACCGTCGCGGTGCACACGCCGACCGCAACGCCCGGCCAGAAGCGGGACATGGCACGCTCTTCGGACTCGGTCGGCGCAGGAGCGAACTGAGTGGTCACGGCGATCTCCTGATCGTTCGAAGTGGACGATGCGATCGTGGGCCGTGCCCGCTGCGCAGCAGATTTTCCGCTTGATAACCCCCTTTATCGATTCGGTGTCTCGCTACCTGGTTGCTCAGCTTCTAAGTTGTGTGCATGGCAGATGTACTGGACTTCCCGGGTCGACTCACCGAATCCGTCTGGGAACAGATGGCGCTCGAAACCCTCGGCGAACTCGGATGGCGTCACATCCCGGGCAGCGAGATCGCTCCCGGCACGGGTGAACGCGCTACCTGGGACGAACTGCTCGTGCCGGCGCGCCTGCGGTCTGCCATAGCCACCCTCAACCCTGCTCTGCCTCGGAGCGCGGTGGACGACGCCGTGACCGTTGTCGCCACGGCCGGTTCGAGCGACGCCATCACTGAGAACCGGCAGATCCACCAGTACCTCACCGAAGGTCTGCGGAAGGTCTCGTACGCGGACGACAACGGGGTCCAGGTGACTCCCACCATCCGTCTGGTGTCCGTCGATCCCGACGCCAACGATTGGTTCGTCGCCAGCCAGGTGACCGTGATCCGTGGAGACCATGAACGACGTTTCGACCTCGTCCTGTATCTGAACGGCATGCCGGTCGCTGTCGTGGAGTTGAAGAATGCCGGCAATCCGTATGCCGGATTGACGGATGCACACGCGCAGCTGCGGACCTACCTCCGCGAATTTCCGCTCGCCTTCCGCTTCGCTGTGCTCAGCCTCGTTTCGGACGGGGTCGGCGCCTCCTACGGCACGCCTTTCACGCCCTTCGAACACTTCTCGCCGTGGAACGTGGACGACGACGGTGAACCGGTCACCCCCACCGGCGAGCATCATCAACTCGACATCGCGCTCTACGGACTGTTCAACCAGGAGCGATTCCTCCAGCTGCTCCGCAACTACACCGCGTTCGACGAGAGCGAAGCGGGGCTCCTCAAGCGAATCGCGAAACCGCACCAGTACTTCGCGGTGGCCAAGGCTGTGGGCGCGACGGTCGAAGCTGTCGGGTCCGAAGGCAAAGCCGGCGTCGTCTGGCACACGCAGGGCTCGGGCAAGTCCATGGAGATGGAGCTCTACGCCAACCAGGTGATCCGCCATCCCAAACTCGCCAACCCGACGATCGTCGTCATCACCGACCGCAACGAACTCGACGGACAGCTGTACGAGACGTTCGCTCGATCGCAACTGCTTCCCGAGCAGCCCAAGCAGATTCGTCGACGCGAAGAACTCCGCAAGGAACTGTCCGGTCGTACCACCGGCGGCATCTACTTCACCACGCTGCAGAAGTTCGGCAAGAGCCGGGAAGAACGCGAAGCCGGCCTGAGCCACCCCCAGCTGTCGGCGCGCCGCAACATCATCGTCATCGTCGACGAAGCGCACCGCAGCCATTACGACAATCTCGACGGGTACGCCCGGCACCTGCGGGACGCACTGCCGCACGCGACGCTCATCGCGTTCACCGGCACCCCGATCTCATTCGAGGACCGCAACACTCGCGCGGTATTCGGTGACTACATCGACATCTACGACCTCACGCGCGCGGTCGAAGACGGTGCCACCGTGCCGGTCCATTTCGAAAGCCGCCTCGTGAAGGTTTCCTTCGGTGAGGAAGTGTCCGAAGAGCAGATCGATTCGTCCGCAGACGAAGTGACCGCGGGACTCGACGACACCGAACGCGCCCGCATCGAGAAGTCGGTCGCCGTCATCAACGCCGTCTACGGCGCTCCGGCCCGATTGAAGCTGCTCGCGGAGGATCTTGTCACCCACTGGGAGAACCGACGCAGCCAGATGGCGAAGTTCGTCGGATCGGACGACAACCCGACCGCACCTGGCAAAGCTCTCATCGTCTGCGCGACCCGTGAGATCTGCGCGAACCTCTACCAGCTCATCGTCGCACTGCGCCCGGACTGGCACTCCGATGATCTCTCCGGCGGACGCATCAAAGTGGTGTACTCCGGCGACGCCACCGACCAACCGCCGATCAGCGACCATGTCCGTCGTGATTCTGAGAACGCCGCAATCAAGAAGCGCCTCAAGGACATCGATGACGAGCTCGAACTCGTCATCGTCAAGGACATGATGCTCACCGGGTTCGACGCCCCGCCGCTGCACACGCTCTACCTCGACCGTCCCCTCAAGGGGGCGTTGTTGATGCAGACTCTCGCACGGGTGAACCGCACCTTCCGCGGTAAGGAAGACGGACTGCTGGTGGCGTACGCGCCAGTCGCCGACAACCTCGCCGAAGCGCTGGCCGAGTACACGGCGTCCGACCGCAACACCAAGCCGCTTGGTCGGCCCGTGGAGGAAGCCGTCGATGCCGTGAAGAACTGCCTCACCATCCTCGACAATATGCTCCACGGATTCGACTGGCGTGCACATCGACGCGCCCCGGGATATCGCGCGTGGCTCGACGCTGTCATCGCCACCGTCGCGTACCTGCGCGACAAGCAGACCCCCGGAAACAAGGTGGACGAAGGCGAGAAGGCGCTCGCCACCAGGTACCGCGAATACTCGTCGCAATTATCGCGCGTATGGGCGATTTGTAGCGCCCACGAAGACGTCCAACCACTTGCGCTCGACGCCCGCTTCTTCGAAGAGGTGCGCGTGCAGATGGCCAAGCGTGACGCGGAGGAACGGCGTGCGAACGGCGTCGCCGTGCCCGAAGACGTCAAGCGTGCGCTCCGGGCCTTGATGGCGGCATCCGTCGAGTCGGAGGAAGTGCTCGACATCTACGACGCTGCCGGGATGCCCAAGCCCTCGCTCGCAGACTTGAACGGTGATTTCCTCGAACGCACCGTGCAGGCGAAGCATCCGTCGTTGGCGATCGAAGCGTTGCGCAACCTCGTCGCCTCCGAATCGCGAAAGGTTTCGCGTCACAATCTGGTCCGGCAGCGAGCGTTCTCGCAGAAGCTCCGTGAGCTCATGAACAAGTACACCAACAGCCAGTTGACCTCGGCGGAGATCATCGCCGCGTTGGTGGAGCTCGCCAAGGAAGTGCAGGACGAAGCGAAACGAGGACAACGTTTCGATCCGCCGCTCGGTGATCACGAGCTGTCGCTGTACGACGCGATCGCGCAGAGCGAGGCGGCCCTCCTCGAAATGGGGGAGGACGTGCTCGCTCAGATCGCGCGCGAGCTGATCGCGATCATGCAACGCGACGTCAAGACGGACTGGAGCGTGCGCGAAGACGTCAAGGCGAAGCTGCGGTCGCAGGTCAAACGGCTGTTGGCGCGCTACAAGTACCCGCCGGACCGTCGCACCAGCGCTACCAAGCTCGTTATCGAGCAGATGGAGGCCATCGCACCCACCATGGCCGCATGACCTCCATCAACGGCCTCCCGTAACGACGAGGGGCGGTGCTCCGACACCAGTTCAGGAGGGCACTCAGCGCGTGTGCGGTCGGGAAAGCAGCGGCACGCGGGGCCTGGTGTCGGGTTGAAGGAGAAACATGAAGTTCGTCGTCCCCTACCTGCGCGTCGTAGCGGGGATGTTCGCCGCCATCACGCTGTGGCTGGCGATCGTGGAAATAGTCAACGGCAACGGGGCCGACGCGCTCCTGTTCGTGGCATTCGCGGCCGGCCTGGGATATCTCGCGATCGGCAAGCCCCTGCGCGACCGCCGCAGGCGCATCAAGGCCGAGCAGGACGCGATCGCCGCACGTGCCGAAGCCGGCCACCGCGCGTTTCTCGCGGGGGATGTGCACGCCGCGATGGCACCGCCACCCGAGCCGCCGAAGCCCCCGAGGATCCGCCGCGGAGTGATCATCGCCGCTGCCGTCGCCGGACTGTTCGTCCTCATGGGAATCATCAGCGACATCTCGGACGGGCTGGACTCACCCACGAAGGACGACGTGAGTACCACGCCTCGCGCTGCCGCACCGACGACCACCACGCCGTACACGACGTCGGCCGCCACCAAGGCGCGGACCGTCGCTCCGGAAACCACTCCCGCGACGAGGATCTCCACCACGCAGGCCGCGGTGGCTGCGTCCACCGCGGTGATGCCGAATGTCGTGTGCATGGATCTCCAAGCGGCACAGGACACCATCCAGGCCGCCGGCGTGTTCTACTCCACGAGCGTCGACGCAACCGGTCAGGGACGCGCGCAAGTATGGGACAGGAACTGGGTCGTCGTCGACCAGACTCCCTCGGTGGGAGCATCGATCGGTGAAGGCGACCCAGTGCTGTCGGTTCTGAAAGAGGACGAATTCAGCGGGTGTTAGGCCATCGGTTGCTCCGTGCGGGAGAGATACTCGATGGTCTTCGACGGATGTCGGCCGCCCCTGGGGAATCCCACCGATCCCGGCCGTAGGGCCTCGACCCGAAGACCGGCCATCGCGGCCTTCAATCCGAGATCCTTGATGGTCGAGGCGATTCGACCGGCATACGCCTGTTCCTTCGGGGTGTCGTCCCGTTCGTGGAACTGGACGACGCCGACATGTCGGCCCAGGCTCACACCGACGCCGTTGAAGCCGAAATCGAGATTCGCGGGCTCCTCTCCGGCGATACGGCTGAGAACTGTGTCGGCCGCAGCCAGGCCGGTGGGCAGGGCGGACTGGCATGCCATCCGCACCGGCTCTCCCGACGGCGCCGCGCAGTCACCGGCGGCGATCACGCGATCGTCGTCGATGCTGGTCAGCGTTTCGTCGGTGAGGATCCGGCCGAGTGCATCCGTCCTGAAGCCGCTCGTCCGAGCCAGTTCGGGAACGCCGAATCCTGCGGTCCACACGGTGATCGCACTCTCGAGGACGGTGTCGTCGTCGAGCGTGAAGCCGTCGGGTCCGACGCGGGTGACCCGCGCGTTCTCGATGATCTCGACCTGCAGGTCCGCGAGCCGTTCGTAGGTTGCGGCACGAGCCTTCTCGGACAGCATCGGACCGATGATGCCGCTGCACACGAGGCGCACGCGACGTCCCTGTTCGGCCAGCTCGCCGGCTGTTTCGAGCCCGGTGAGACCGGCACCGACGACTGTGATGACGGCCTCGGGTTCGAGGCTGCTCAGCGCGTACTGCAGGCGTTCGGCATGCTCGAATTCGGCTACCGGAAAAGCGAATTCCTCAACGCCGGGAACGGTGGACCGTCTTGTGGCGGTACTTCCGACGGCGTAGACGAGGTAGTCGTAGTCGACCGTTCCGCCGGATGCGAGATGGACGGTGCGCGTGCCGGGTTCGATGCGGGTCACGGTATCGACCAGAAGGTCGACTCCCTTCGCCAGCAGTTTGCGGTAGTCGCCGGACGCATGGTGATTGCCGACCGCGAACTGGTGCAACCGGGTTCGTTGGACGAAGTGCGGCCGGGGATTGATGACGGTGACCGCAGCCTTCCTGCTCATGCGGTTGGCGGCGACCGTTCCGGCGTATCCACCGCCGATGACGACGACACGGGGGCGGGTGTTGAACATGGCTTCTCCGATCCGTTCGTTGGCTCTGTGGGGAGCCCTCGTCATCTAGGACCGGACAGCCACGTCGTTTGTGACATGCCGCGCCGAACAATCGGGAGGATTCAGGGTCGTTGCAGGTCGCGGAGCTTATGGGCGAGCACCCGCACATCGGCCACTGGCCCCAGGTGGGCGAGCTTGTCCGGGTTGATCATCACCCGGACCGCGCCGATCTTCCCGTCCGTGACGTCGAACGTCATGACCTGCACGATGGCACCGTCGGCGTCCCGCACGATAAGGCCGGGGAGCCTGTTGACCTCGCGGGATTCGAGCGACATTCCGAGCTGGCCCATGGGTGAGACGAACGAGGCCAGCAACCGCATGACCTTCTCGCCGCCGACCACGACCCTGCGGATGGCGGGTGCCTTGCCACCGCTGTCGGCGACGAGTTGCACATCGGCGGCCAGTAGGTCGCGCAGGGCGTCGACGTCACCGTCTTGGAACGCCGTGAGGAATCGAGCGGTGAGCTGTTTGTGCGCCTGCGGATCGGTGTCGAACCGCGCCGAACCTTGATCGACGTGGCGCCGTGCCCGCACCGCGAGCTGCCGGCACGCCGCTTCGGAGCGGTCGACGATCTCGGCGATCTCGGAGAAGCCGAATCCGAATGCCTCGCGCAGCACGAAGACGGCGCGTTCGAGCGGACTGAGGCGTTCGAGCAGCACGAGCGCTGCCGTCGAGATCGATTCCCGCAGTTCGGCCGAGCGTGCCGGATCGTCGTAGGGCTCCTCGAGTATCGGTTCCGGCAGCCACTCGCCCACATATCGTTCGCGCCGCGCCCGCGCTGATTCGAGCATGTTGATCGATACCCGGGTGACGACGGTGGACAGGAATGCTCGGGCCGAATCCGGTTCGGCGCCGGAAGTTTCGTATCGCACCCAGGTCTCCTGGACCGCGTCCTCGGCTTCGGTCACGCTGCCGAGGATGCGGTAGGCGATGGCGAGCAACAGTGGACGCAGGTTCTCGAACTCTTCGACGCCGGTCACGTCGGCCCCTCCCGTAGACCCGTGCTTCGATCACAGCACTCCACCCGGGTTCGCGCAACGAGGATGAATTCGATCAGGAATGAACCGGGCGCCCTGCGGGCGGCTGCCCTCGACCGATCGGAGACCCTTCGGGTCCCTGAGTCGTCGTCCCCTTCCCCAAGGCTGCCCGGTCGCCATGCCCCGATAGACCGTCTCGGCCAGCACGGATAGCCCCACGTCGCGGAGGACGTGCGGCTCGCACTGGACCCGGTCGTTCGTGTCGACCCGCACGATCGGGTGCTCCACCACCAGCTGTGGAGACGAGGGATACTGGTGCCCAGTCGGTTTCGAGACAGGGAACGGTCCCGGCTCGCAGCGTCGGCGCGCTGACGTCGGACTGTGGGAGACGAGCGACGAGCTGCATCGACGCACCTCGGCTACCGGAACGGCCCTCGCGCGCGACGATGCAGGTGAAACGCCTCGAGCCCTCCGATCACGGTGATCGGAGGGCTTAGAAGTCAGGACGTCGGATGTGAACCCGGGGGAGCGGGTATGTGTCGGCCGGCGCGGACGAATGCGCTCGCGGCTCGTTGCTGGGATACGCCTCTCGAGGGCGTGTGGATAGACTCCACCCTACGGTGCATGACAGCTTCCTTCTGTCGTGTGCCCAGACCCCGGTCCGGTGTTGGCGCACCTGCCGGGGTCGACCTGTTTTCAGGTCGGTGGAGGGATGGTCGCACGGGTGTGCGAAGTCGTCAACTCGAACACACGTTCTGTCCGTGCCTGCCCAGGGTCATGGGACGCGTAGCGATTCATCCGAATAGCGCTCCTTGCAACGATTGCCGCGCTTGTTCATGGATGGACCAGTGGTTCGGATGTAAAACCGATTGTCAGCCGTCATCGAATCCAGCGCGGCCTATGGTGAGACTTCTTCGCGTCGCGTCCCAACTTCCCACACGTGCGCCTCGAGGTGGCACAGTGCGGCACGGCCGACATCCGGGAAGAAAGGGGACTCGAGTGGGAGCTGTGCGACGCACGGTGGTGGCGACCGCAGTCGCGGCCACAGCCGCGGTAGGTGTATCGACGGGGCAGGCAGCCGCGACTCCTGCAATCGACACCGTTGTGAACGGTGCACTGTCCGTCACCCCGCTGTGCCAGGGAACCATCGACGCGCTGATCATCGCGTGCACCGAGCTCGAGAAGCTGACACCGCACTTCCCGTTGATGCTCGACCTGAACCCGAGGGGTACGCATCTCGTCGTGCTCGGGGCCGGACTCACCGAGGACGGCAAGATCCGGCCGGTGCTCGAAGAACGGCTCGAAGCGGCTCTTCGTGCAGCGCAACGCTATCCGGAGTCGCCGATCGTCGTCACCGGTGGCGTGCCGCGCAACGGCGTCACCGAAGCGCAGGCCATGAAGGACTGGCTGGTCGTGCGAGACATTCCGCCCGAACGCATCACCGAGGAATCGCAGTCGGCCTCCACCGTCGAGAACGCACGCTTCACCAATGATGTTCTGCTCGAACGGCGAGCCACGGGCGCTGTGCTCGTGACGAACCGCGACCACCTCGAACGCGCGATGATCAACTTCCGGCAGGCGGTCGACGCGCGCATTCCGGTCGCGGGCATCGTCGCAGCGTGAGCGCCGGAAGTATCAGTTCAGAGCGTTCGCCTTCCGCGTCAGTACCTGACTGATCTCCGAAGCATTCTTCGCCAGTTCGAAGTTGACCCACCCGGCCACTTCCCACAGGGGTGAAGGTTCGGGCATGAGTCCGACGATCGTCGTCTCGATGTCGGCAGTTTCGAGAAGTGCGGCCCATTCGGTGCGAAGAGCCTGGATGCGGTCGGTCGAGCCGGACCACTCGTAGGCGTCCGGCCCGACCGCAGTTCCCCCACCGCAGACCGCCACGGTGTTCGTCCACCACCACTCGATGTGCCAGAGCAGCCACGCAATCGTGGGCTCGGGGAGGGCCTCGGCCGTCTCGTCCGGCCAGTCGGCGACGAGACGCCCGTCGACCCGCCGGACGCCCACGGAGTTCGACGACGGCTCCCAGTGCACGGCAGCCTCGTCGATCCGCGGCAGGACATGTTGTTCCGTGAAGAGCCAGACCAGGTCGAGTTGCTTCAGCAGCGTGCGCGTGGCGAGTGGCAGGGTGTCCGAGGGCATGCATGCAATCATCGCGGACATAGTGGACATGTGCTCGATGTCGACACCGTGTATCTGTCCCCGGAAGTGTGCAAACGTTGCTGTGCAGTTATCCGCCTTCACGCGGTCGGTGTCGCCACTCCCAGCGACAGCGCACCGAAGAACTTCGGCGTCTTCTCCTCGTAGAAGGTGTCGAGTTCGCGGATCTCGAACCCCGCACCGCGGACGAGGTCGGCGATTTGTCGTGTCAGATGGCAACCACCCGCGACGCGCTTCTGGATCGGTTCGAGCCGGTGCTGCCACCGCCGGACGTTCTCGTCCGGCGCGAGTCCGTGTTCGACGAAATGCAGGGTGCCGCCCGGTGCGAGGACACGACGTATCTCGCGCAGAGCCGCGTCGGCATCGGGGATGGTGCACAGCGTCCACGTCGACAGTGCGCTGTCGAAGGTGTTGTCCTCGAACGGGAGTGACTGACCGTCCAGGCCGGATCGTTCGATGCGCACGGAGGAGTCGTCGATGCGCGAACGTGCGAGCTTCCATCCGAGGTCCGCGGGTTCGACGGCGCTGACCGACTCGACGGTGGTGGGGTAGTAGGGAACGTTGAGGCCGGATCCGAATCCGATCTCGACGACGCGGCCGCTCAGGCCGGCGCACACTCGTTTCCGGTTCGCTTCGGTGAACGACGGTGCACAGGCGATGTTCACCAGTCGCGGTACGACGTGATCGTTGTAGAGGCTCATGGCAGTCCCTTCGCCTGGTGGCGTGTCGATCTGCTCGATCCATCATGACACCTGCCCGGCCGAACGGAACCCCTCGTTTCTGTCGCACCGAACGGACTGTTAAGTTACCTTTACATGTAAAGTGTGCTTTACGGCGAAAGGGGAAACGATGGACAGCGGGGGTGCCGGATCGGTGGTCGGGCGAAGCAAGTGGGGCAAGGTGCGGGTGGGTTCGCGGTGGATCGGCGCGGTACCGCCGGCGATCGCCCTCGGAATCCTGGCCACAGCCGTTCTGGCAGCGGTGGTAGCTGCTCTGGGGCTGGTGCCCGGCTATCCCGTGGCCGCCGGCGTGGCGGTCGCGCTGGCGACCGCACCCTCACTGTCGGCCCTGTCGTGGGTGCTCCTCGTGGATCGGTCGACCCTCGAAGGCGCCACGGACCGGCCCGAGGATTCGGTCGAGTCGTCCTGGTACGAGAAAGCCGCCTCGGGCGCTTTCACCGACATCCTTCTCGTCACGGGCCTGGGGTGCACCGCTCTGGCGTTCGCTCCGATCGAGGTCGAGGGCCTGCATGCGCTGATGGCGGTCATTCTCGTGGCTTTCGCGTCGTTCGGTGTGCGCTACGCCGTGCAGCGTCGGAAGGGCTGAGGGTGCGGAATTCGCTGGCGGCCCTGCGCGCGGAGAACGGATGGTCGCAGCAGAGGCTTGCCGACGAACTCGGGGTATCGCGCCAGACGATCATCTCGATCGAGAAGGGGCGATTCGACCCGTCCCTTCCGTTGGCGTTCCGCATCGCGCACCTGTTCGGACGTCGAATCGAGGACATATTCCTGCCCGACGAGGGATAAGCGAAGGGGCCGAGCGGATTCTCCGACAGAACCCGCTCGGCCACTTGCCGATCACTCGAGCGTACTACCGGCGTCAACGGTGAGTGTGAGTCCGGTGATGTCGTCGACGTACACCTCGCCCTCCCTTCTTGACCGGCATCCAAGAAGCCTTTACCGTAGTCGTCACGCCTTCTTGAATGGCGTCCAAGAAATGTGGTGGTGAAGCGGGAGGGTGCTAGTCATGAACATCGGTGAGTCTGCCGATCGGCGCGAGGTGGTAGCGGTGCAGCGGCGCGAGGTCTCGTTCGTCTCCGGCCAGGACGAGTGCGCGGCATGGCTGTACACCGCACCCGACCTGAACGGTCCGCGCCCGATGGTGATCATGGGGCACGGGCTCGGAGCGGTGCGGGAGATGCGCCTGGATGCCTACGCGGAACGGTTCGCCGCCGCGGGGTGGTCGGTGCTGGTGTTCGACTATCGTCACCTCGGGGCCAGCGGCGGAGCGCCGCGCCAGATCCTCGACATCGGCCGGCAACGCGCCGACTGGCATGCCGCTCTGGCCTTCGCGCGCACACTTCCTGAGGTCGACGTCAACCGGATCGCCTTGTGGGGCAGTTCGTTCGGCGGAGGTCATGTCCTTCGAGTCGCCTCCGAGGACACCCGTATCGCGGCGATCGTGGCGCAGTGCCCCTTCACCGACGGTCCGGCGTCGTTGCGCGCGCGGATACGAACCGGCCCGCTGAGCGTGGTGGCACTGACAGCGGCAGGCATTCTCGACACGGTCGGGTCGTGGTTCGGCGCGAAGCCGATCCTGTTGCCGATGGCGGGGACGTCCTGGATGCCCGCGTTCGTGGCCTCACCCGACGCCCTCGCCGGCGCTTCCGCACTCCTGCCCGCGGGGACCCGGCTCTCGCGGCGCACCAGCGCGGTGTTGAAACGACTTCCGTCGGTGCGGGCTCAGCTGTCGAAGAACATCGAGCCGACGGAGATCGACGGTAGGGAAGAACCCGAGACCGGGGTCGGCCGCGACAGCGTCTGGGGTGTACTGCGCGGTCCGAACGGCGAATTCGAGGCGGCCAATGCCCTCGCTGCCCGGCTGGCGCTGCGTCTTCCGCTCGATCGACCCGGTCGTGCGCTGGCCCGCTTCAGCATTCCGACGTTGCTGTGTGTCTGCGACAACGACGCGGCCGCGCCCGCGAAGACCACGAAGCGTCACGCACAGGGTCTGGCGCACGTACAGGTTCAGAGCTACGTGTGTGACCACTTCGACATCTACGTCGGTGACCACTTCGAACGCGCCGTGCGTGACCAACTCTATTTCCTGGAAAGGCAATTCGACCGCACCGCACAGTAGGTCGCTCCGCGTTCGTGTACGCGCAGATCAGGTGCTCAGCCGGTGGCTGCGGCACGACTGCGAGCGCTGTTGAGCAACGTCTCGATCACCGCGCGCCGCTGAGCCTGATCCGTCGGGTGCATCAGCAAGCCCTCGACCACGAAAACGCCGATCGCCACCAGCGGATCGACTTCGTCAGCGGGCACGCCGAGTTCGATCAGCTCTGCCCGGAACAATCCTTCGGCCAGTGTGTGGAACTGCTCGTGCCATTGCTGAACGGACGCGGACTTCTCGGCGCGTGTGTGCACCGTGCTCACCAACCGACCCAGCTGCTCCAATTCTTCGACCAACCACAAGAGTCGATCGGCCAGGCCCGAGCCCAGTATCTCGCTGTAGGAGGCCATCGAGTCGGCCAGAACCGCATCCAGGACCGCGATCAGTATCGAGTCCTTGTCCTGGAAGTACCAGTACAGCGTGTTCGACACGACTCCGGCGTCACGGGCGATCCGCGTCATCGATGCCGCGTCGTATCCTTCCTCGACGAACAACCGCCGGGCGGCTACCACGATCTCTGCGCGTTTCTCTTCCCGATCCTGCGGACGTCTGTTGCGGGGCATCTCCAGTCCTGACCTAGTTCCCGCCCCGATGCTATCTTGACCGGCCCCCAAGAGCGGGCCCCGGCCGACCGTTCCGGAACGAGGTCCGTAGCCGTCTCGAACAGATGATGAGGCAGGCGAGCCAGAGCAGCTCTCGATACAGACCGGCTCGTACTTCGGGTCACTCGACTTCGGCGAGTCCGTACTCGGGTCGTCCGGCAGGCCGATACACGGTGATGACGACACCGGTCGAGGTGGTGCGCGATTCGACGAGATCGAACTTCGTGTCGCGACCCCCGACGGGGAACAGCCGCCGCCCCTGACCGAGGACGACCGGGAACGTGATGAGGCGGTACTCGTCGACGAGACCGTGTTCGAAGAGGGTGTGGACCAGACGGATGCTGCCGTGCACCTGCAGTTCCCGTCCCGGCTGCTTCTTCAGTTCCGCGACCGCGGTGGGCACGTCGCCCTCGAGGACCGTCGTGTTCTGCCACTCGGGGGCGGTGAGCGTCGTGGAGGCGACGTACTTCGGGAGGGTGTTGAGTGCACGGGCGACCGGGTCGTCGGGATCGGTCGAGTTCGGCCACGACGCAGCGAAGACGTCGTAGGTGTTCCGGCCCAGCAGGAATGCGTCGACCTTCGAGAACACCTCGTCGATGAACTTGCCGGTGTCCTCGTCGAACAGCGGCACCACCCAACCGCCGCGGTCGAAGCCGTCGCTGCGGTCCTCGTCGGGGCCACCCGGTCCCTGGGCCACACCGTCGGCCGATACGAAGGTCGTCACCGTGAGCTTCATCGTCGTCCCCTTTCGAAGGTTGTCGCCGAGTACAGACCCGGGAAGCGGGGAGAACTCATCGCTTGCATCCCTCCGGCACGGAAGGTATCTCTGGACGCAGCGTCGCGTGTCGATGACGGACTGCGTCAGGCATGGAGGCGCGGGACCACAAGGAGTTCTCCTTGAGTATTGCGTTCAACCACACCATCGTCGCGGCCGACGACAAGCAGCATTCGGCCTACTTCCTCACCACCCTGTTCGGGCTGCCCGCTCCGGTGCCCGCCGGGCACTTCCTCGCTGTCGAACTCGCCAACGGCGTCACCCTCGATTTCGCCGAACCGCCACCGGATGTGGAGTATCCGCCGCAGCACTACGCATTCCTGGTGTCGGAGGAGGAGTTCGACGAGATCTACGCCCGGATCCTCGAGCAGAAGATCGAACACTGGGCCGATCCCCGGCAGTCGGCGCACGGCATCAACAGAAACGACGGGGGTCGAGGAACCTACTTCCTCGACCCTGCCGGTCACTTCATGGAGATAATCACGCGTCCCTACGGTTGGCGCTCCTGAACCGTCTCGACCCGAGCCGTCCCGGCCGCAGCGCGTCGCCGTGCCAGCACCGTGCAGGTACCGGCGATCGCTGCGGTCAACGCGCCGGTCGCGAGCAGCTGCGTGCGGGCAGCGGTGTCGAACAGGGCGAGCACCGCGATGCCGGCCAGCAGACCGAGCGTCGCGTACGAAAGGTACGGGAAGCCCCACATCTTCAGCGGCAGTGCATCCTCGGTGCCGTTGCGGCGTGCGCGACGACGGAGCACGAGGTGCGAGACCGCGACGAACGTCCACAGCACCAGGATCGTGGAGCCGACGGCGTTGAGCAGCAGCGGCAGCACCCGGTCGGGGTAGAGATAGTTCAGTCCGACCGTGACGAAGCCGAACGCCACCGAGGCGAGCACCGCATTGCGGGGAACGCCGTTGGACGACAGCCGCCCGAAGACGGGGTGCGCCGATCCGCGGTGCGACAGCGAGAAGATCATCCGGGAAGCGCTGAACAGCATCGCGTTGAGCGACGAGAGCAGCGCGACCACGACGATCACGGTCATCACCGCGGCGGCGCCCGGGACGGCCCCGGCCTGCAGCACGGCGACGAACGGACCGGTCGCGAGATCCTCGGAGGTCCACGGCAGGATCGTCACCATCACGAGCACCGACCCGATGTAGAACACGAGGATGCGCCACACCAGGGTGCGCACCGCGCGGCCCACGTTGCGACGGGGATCGGCGGTCTCCGCGGCGGCGATCGCGATGATCTCGGTGCCACCGAACGCGAAGACCACGATGAGCAGGCCGGCGGCGATACCGGCGATACCGGTGGGGGCGAACCCGCCGTGCGCCGTGAGGTTGGAGAAGCCGGTCGTCTCGAAGGTGGGCATCCACCCGGCGATCATCGCGATGCCGATCACCAGGAAGCCGACGATCGCGACGATCTTGATTGCGGCGAACCAGAATTCGACCTCACCGAAGCGGCGGACGCCGACCAGGTTCACGCCCGTCAGCACGACCATGTAGAACAGCGCGGACGCCCACTGGGGGATGCCGGGCAGCGCCACCGCGGTGATCGCGGCGGCGCCGGTGGCCTCCGCGGCGATCACGATGATCACCTGCACCCAGTACAACCACCCGATGGTCCGCCCCGCGACAGGGCCCAGCGCTTTCTCGGTGTGCTCGGAGAACGCACCGCTGGCGGGGTTGGCCGCGGCCATCTCGCCCATCATTCGCATCACGAACACGACGAGAACGGCCGCCACCAGGAACGAGATCAGGATCGCCGGGCCGGCGACGGCGATACCCGCCCCCGACCCGACGAACAGGCCGGCCCCGATGGCGCCGCCGAGGCTCATCATGACGAGCTGGCGGGGCCGCATGGCACGATGCAGGCCGGCGGTGCTCTGGGCGCCGGTCGTCGTCCCGGCGGTGCTCTGGGCGCCGGTCGTCGTCCCGGCGGTGCCCTGGGCGCCGGTCGTCGCCGTAGCCAGGGTGTCAGTCATCAATGCGCTCCCCGGCCGGGACCAGCTGGTCCAGTGCGATCTCGAAGGCGGTCGCGGCGAGCCCGGTGAGCTCGGTCGACCGATCGTGGCAGCGACGCAGGGCCGTCTCGATGGTGGTGGACACATCGCCGAAGATCGCGGCGTCGGAGACCTCCACGTCGCCCTCCATGAGCTGGGCGAAAGCCCGGGCCATACCGCAGTTGGCGATGAAGTCGGGGATCACGGCAACGGACTTGTCGGCGTGCTCGTAGGTGGGGCCGTAGAAGATCTCGTCGTCGGCGAACGGAACGTTGGCGCCGGAAGCGATCGACTCGAGTCCCGCGGCGACCATGCGGTCGACCTGCTCGCGAGTGACGAGGCGGCTCGCGGCGCAGGGGAGGAAGATCTCGGCTCCGAGATCCCAGATGCGGGCGTTCACCTCGTCGAAGGGGATCATGCGGTCGCTGTGCAGGGCGTTACCGTCGCGCTCGAGCAGCAGGGTGCGGACCTCGTCGAAGGAGAGACCCTCGGGTGCGAGGATGCCGCCGTCGCGGTCGATGATGCCCACGATCGAGGCGCCGGCCTGGGCGAGATAGTAGGCAGCAGCGGCGCCGACGTTGCCCCAGCCCTGCACCACGACGCGTTTGCCGGCGAGGTCGGTGCCCCGATAGACGAGCTGGTGGTGACGGACCGACTCGGCGACGCCGTAACCGGTGATCAGATCGGCGACAGTGTATTTCGTGCTGGTGGCAGGGGTGAACCGCGCGTCCTCGACAACCTTCGCGACGCCGAGTCGCAGCTGGCCCACCCGCTGGATGCGCTGGCGCTCGTCCTTGCCGAAGTGTCCGTTGACGACACCTTCCTGCGGGTGCCACAGGCCGTTGGACTCGGTGAGGGGAACGACCTCGTTCATCTCGTCGACGTTGAGGTCGCCGCCGGTGCCGTAGTAGGCACGCAGCAGGGGAGTGACGGCCGCGAACCAGCGGCGCAGCACGCCTTCCTTGCGGGGGTCGGACGGATCGAAATCGATGCCGGACTTGGCACCGCCGATCGCAGGTCCGGAGACGGTGAACTTGATCTCCATGGTCTTCGCCAGCGACTCGACCTCGCGCCGGTCGAGGCCGCGGCGCATGCGGGTGCCGCCGCCGGCCGCGCCGCCCCGCAGCGAGTTGATGACGACCCAGCCCCGGGCGGTGGTCTCGGTGTCGTGCCACTCGAAGACGATCTCGGGGGCTTTTTCTTCGAATCGCGTCAGCAGGTTCTTCATGGCGAAAGACTGTGACGGCAGTAACAAATGCTGCGCAACTGTGCTTCATCGAACTGTGCAGCGTGCGGAGGGTCCGGATGCCCGAAGCGCTTTTTTCTGTGCAATCCGGCTAGTCGGAGACGGATTGTGGACGTGATCGGTTCAGCGGCGGTAGGCCGGTGCCTTCGCGGATCGTTCCGGCTCGAGGGTGCGCAGCAGCGGCATCGCCCGGTAGTGCACCACTTCCGACAGCACCATCACACTCGTGGACCGCGCGACGATCGAGGAGCGGTTCAGCTCGATGAGGGTCTGCTGGAGACCGAGGTGTGATTCGGCTCCGATGCGGCACAGGACGTCGCCCGCGCCGGTGGTGGCGAACGCCTCGAGGACACCGGGGATGCCTTCGAGGACCTCGGTGACGTCTTCGAGCGCGCCCTGCATGATCTCCATCGTCACGAACGCCTGCACTTCGAAACCTGCTGCGGCGAGGTTGATCCGGGGTTCGTAGCCGGCGATGACCCCGGTGTCCTCGAGGCGTCGCAGGCGGGCCGAGACGGTGGCGCGCGCGACCTTCAATCGACGGGACAACTCGAGCGCGCCGATCTTCGGGTCGGCGTGCAGGGCCTCGAGGAGGGCGAAATCCAATTCGTCCAGCTGCACAGGCTCGCGCATCGCGGTTCCTTCCCATCGAGCGCCGAAAACTAGTCCGATTGTATAGGTGAGTGTGCAGATTCCGGCGAATTCCAGTCAGTCGGGCCAGTTGCCGAAGGCGACGTTGCGTCGCACCGACGGGTGGGTTTCTCCTGGTGACACACGACACAACGACTGTGCCGCAGTGAGCGGCAGGAGGTTGCAGCGATGACTCTGGAATACACCCTGACCGACAGCGAACGACTCGCTCAGCTCGACGCCGAGGAGCTCCGGCGCCTGGTCGGTCTCGTGGAGTACGACAGCGAACGGGATCCCTTCCCCGTCAGCGGCTGGGACGCCGTGGTGTGGGTGGTCGGAAACGCCACGCAGACGGCGCACTACTACCAGTCCGCCTACGGCATGGAACTCATCGCCTATTCCGGACCCACCACCGGCAACCGCGACCATCACGCCTACGTACTGCGCAGCGGCGCCGTGCGATTCGTGATCAAGGGTGCGGTGGATCCGGACAGCCCGCTGATCGAGCACCACCGCCTCCACGGTGACGGCGTCGTCGACATCGCGCTCCAGGTTCCGGACGTCGACAAGTGCATCGAGCACGCCCGCAAGCAGGGGGCGACCGTCCTCGAGGAACCCTACGAGATCAGCGACGAGAACGGCTCCGTCCGCATCGGCGCCATCGCGACCTACGGCGACACGCGGCACACGCTCGTCGACCGGTCGCGCTACAACGGCCCGTACCTGCCCGGCTACATCGAGCGCACCTCGACCTACCGCAAGCGTGAGGGTGCGCCCAAGCGCATCTTCCAGGCGCTCGACCACGTCGTCGGCAACGTCGAACTCGGGCGCATGGACGAGTGGGTCGACTTCTACAACCGCGTCATGGGTTTCACGAACATGGCGGAGTTCATCGGCGACGACATCGCCACCGACTATTCGGCGCTCATGAGCAAGGTGGTGTGCAACGGCAACCACCGCGTGAAGTTCCCGCTCAACGAGCCCGCCATCGCGAAGAAGCGTTCGCAGATCGACGAGTACCTCGACTTCTACCGCGGACCGGGTGCACAGCACCTCGCGCTGGCCACCAACGACATCCTCACGGCGGTCGACCAGTTGCGCGAGGAGGGTGTCGAGTTCCTCGCGACTCCCGATGCGTACTACGACGATCCGGAGCTGCGCGCCCGTATCGGTGAGGTCCGGGTGCCGATCGAGGAGCTGAAGAAGCGGGGCATCCTGGTCGACCGCGACGAGGACGGCTACCTGCTGCAGATCTTCACCAAGCCCGTCGGCGACCGCCCGACCGTGTTCTTCGAGCTGATCGAGCGCCACGGCTCGCTCGGCTTCGGCAAGGGCAACTTCAAGGCGCTGTTCGAGGCGATCGAGCGGGAGCAGGCCGCGCGCGGCAATTTCTGAGTCCGGTCCTAGACGAGCTGACCGAGCCGCGTGCGCAACGCGTGCTCGGTCTGCCGGATCGCCGTTCCCACAATCGGTTCGATAAGCATGCCGAGTGTGCGGCCGGCGATCCCGCCGGGCAGTCGGTAGCCGAAGTCGACGTCGAGCCGCGTCGCGTCGCCGAGGTCCGTGAAGGTCCATGACGACGCGGCGCGGAATCCGGCGATCGAGTCGAGGACGATCACGCGATTGCGTTCCCATTCGACGACTTCCACGCGCGAGCCGAGATCCTTGGGGCCGATCCGCATGGTCGAGTCGTAGATGGCACCGAGGCCGGAGACCTGCTCGCTCACGGGTTGGAAGCGGGCCACCCCGAACATCCAGTCGGGGACGTTCCGGTAGTCGTCGACGTAGGTGAACGCGAGGTCGATAGGGATGTCTGCGACGGCGCTGTGGCGGACGTGAATCATGGCTGGAGCCCTTCACGAGAAGTTGTCTGTTACTGAATGTAGCGGGTAACTGCCCGCTGTGGAAGGGGTCAGAACCCGTTGCTCTAACGTCCGATAAGTGTTTGAATGCCGTGACGCACATCACACACACTTTCGGTTCAGGAGGCTCGGGTGAAGACGAAGGCAGCAGTCGTCAAGGGAATCAACCAGCCGTGGGAGATCGAGGAGATCGATCTCGGCGATCCCGTCGCAGGTGAGGTGCAGATCCGCCTCGCGGCCTCGGGTCTGTGCCATTCCGACGAGCATCTGCGCTCGGGGGCGACACCGCTTCCGTCCTTCCCGGTCCTCGGTGGTCACGAGGGCGCGGGCGTGGTCACCAAGGTGGGTCCGGGAGTGCGGGGTCTCGAGGAGGGCGACCACGTCGTCCTCGCGTTCATCCCCGCCTGCGGCCGCTGTCGGGCCTGCGCCAAGGGCATGCAGAACATCTGCGACGAGGGTGCCGGCCTGCTCACCGGTCAGGCGATCTCCGACAAGACCTACCGCGCGACGCTGAACGGCGACCCGGTGCTGCAGATGTGCCTGCTCGGCACGTTCGCGCCGTACGTCACGGTCAACGAGGCGTCGGTCATCAAGATCGAGAAGGACATCCCGCTCGAGAAGGCGGCCCTGCTCGGGTGCGGTGTCGCGACCGGCTGGGGTTCGGCCACCGAGATCGGCGGCACCAAGCTCGGCGACACCGTGGTCGTCATCGGTGTCGGCGGTGTCGGCATCAACTCCGTCCAGGGAGCGGCGCACGCCGGGGCGCGGTTCGTCGTCGCGATCGACCCGGTCGAGTTCAAGCGGCAGAAGGCCAAGGAGTTCGGCGCGACGCATGTCTTCGCGTCGATCGAGGAGGCCGCACCGGTGATCGGTGAGATCACGTGGGGTCAGATGGCCAACGTCACCGTCATCACCGTCGGCGAGATCACCGGCGACATCATCGGCCCCGCACTGGGTCTCACCGCCAAGGGTGGCCAGGTCGTGGTCGTCGGCATGGGTCACGCCACCGACTCGCAGGTGACGATGAGCCTGTTCGAGCTGACGCTGCTGCAGAAGCGTCTGCAGGGGGCCATCTTCGGTGGCACCGGCCCGCGCTCGCAGATCCCCAAGTTGCTCGAGCTGTACCGGAACGGGCAGCTCGACCTCGACAACCTCGTCACCAAGACCTACAAGCTCGAGGACATCAACGAGGGCTACGCCGACATGCACGCCGGCAAGAACCTCCGCGGTCTCGTCCTCTACGGCGAGGACGACTACTGATCCTGTGAGCGCCGACGTCGCCGGAGCCGTCCCTTACGGTGTTGAGCATGGACACGCGTGAGGATTCGGTTTCCGGCGACGTCGGCTCTTGGCGGGACTACGGCCCGACCGACCTGCCGAAGCCGCTCGCCGCTGCACTCGAGGCGTTCGCCGAACGCGGTTACGACGGCACGTCCATCCGCGAGGTTGCGTCGCGGTCCGGTCTGTCGGTTCCGGGTCTGTACCACCACTACCCCTCGAAGCAGGCGCTGCTCGTCTCGCTCACGACCACCGTGCTGCACGACCTGCTCGCCCGCAGCCGGCAGGCGATCGATGAAGCCGGACCCACCCCCTCCGAGAAGTTCGACGCCGTCGTCGAGTCGCTGCTGCGCTTCCATATGTTCCGCCGCGATCAGGCGTTCGTGGCGTCGACCGAGATGCGCAGCATGGAACCCGAGGCCCGCCGTGCATTCGTCGCCCTGCGCGACGAGCAGCAGTGCATGATCGACGAGATCGTCGAGGCCGGTGTCGCCGACGGCACCTTCTCCACGCCCTATCCGAAGGACGCCAGTCGCGCCGTGACGACGATGTGCGTCGCGGTGGCGAGCTGGTACCGGCCGGACGGTTCGTTGTCGCCGGACGAGATCGTGCACCGCTACCTGCAGGTCGCGCGGAACGCGGTCGGAGCGAAGTAGCCGACACCCCTTCCGGGCTTGACCCGATGGCGGGGATATGCCACCGTGAACTCGACCGAGCGATCGATCGGTCGGTACGGAAGGAGCTCAGCATGGCGGTCGACCTGTCCTACTCGGATCACGTCCGGGACCTCATCGCGCGGACCGAGCAGTTCATCCGCGACGAGGTGCTTCCCGTCGAGGACGCCCACGGTGGTGACATCACCGCGGCCGGTGGCGACGCGATCCGGGCGGATCTGCAGAAGGCCGCCAAGGCTGCCGGTGTCTTCGCTCCGCACGCGCCCGTCGAATACGGCGGCCACGGCCTGGACATGTCCGACCGCGCCCCGGTCTTCGAGGCGGCCGGCTACTCGCTCTTCGGTCCCACCGCGCTCAACATCGCCGCGCCCGACGAGGGCAACGTGCACATGCTCGCGCACATCGCGAGCGACGAGCAGAAGCAGCAGTTCCTCGCGCCCCTCGCCGCCGGCGACGTGCGCTCGGCCTTCGCGATGACCGAGCCCGCCCCCGGTGCCGGTGCCGATCCCAACGCTCTGAACACGCGCGCCGAGAAGGTCTCCGGTGGCTGGAAGATCAACGGCCGTAAGCACTTCATCACCGGTGCCGACGGCGCCGGATTCTTCATCATCATGGCCCGCACGTCCGGCGAGCCCGGACAGCGCGGTGGCGCCACCATGTTCCTCGCCCCCGCCGACACCGCGGGCCTGAAGGTCGGTCGCCACATCAACACCCTCGACCGCTCCATGATCGGTGGTCACTGCGAGGTCGACTTCGAGGACCTGTTCGTCCCCGACTCCGCCGTGCTCGGCGAGGTCGACCAGGGCTTCGCCTACGCGCAGGTGCGCCTCGGCCCCGCCCGCATGACGCACGTGATGCGCTGGCTCGGCGCCGCTCGCCGCGGTCACGACACCGCCGTCCGCTACGTCTCGGAGCGTGAAGGATTCGGCTCCCGCCTCGGCGATCTCGGCATGATCCAGAAGATGATCGCCGACAACGAGATCGACATCGCCGCGACCCGCGCGCTGCTCGTGCAGGCGTGTTGGGAACTCGACCAGGGTTCGCACGCCTCGAACGCCACGTCGATCGCCAAGACCTTCGCCGCCGAGGCGATCTTCCGCATCGTCGACCGTTCCGCTCAGATGTGCGGCGGTCTCGGTGTCTCCGAAGATCTTCCGATCGCACGCCTCACCCGCGAGGTCCGGCCGTTCCGCGTATACGACGGTCCGTCCGAGGTGCACCGCTGGGCCATCGCCAAGCGCGCCGTCGGTGCCGTTCGCAAGGCGGCCCGCGAGGCCGCGAAATGACCGCCGTACACGAGGGACTCGATCTTGCCGTTCTCGAGCGTTTCCTCGCCGATTCCGGTGTGACCGTTCACGGTGAACTTCGGGCGGAGCTCATCTCGGGTGGCAAGTCCAATCTCACCTACGGGTTGCGCGACGAGAAATCCCACTGGGTGCTGCGTCGCCCCCCGACCACGGGCCTGACCCCGTCTGCGCACGACGTCGCCCGCGAGTTCCGCATCACGTCGGCGCTCAAGGGCACCGGTGTGCCGGTCGCGCCCACCGTCGCCCAGTGCGAGGACGATTCGGTGATGGGCGCACCGTTCACCGTCGTCGAGTTCGTCGACGGACGTGTGGTGCGCAGCAAGGCCGACCTGGATGCGCTCGGCGACGACGAGATCGACCGCTGTGTCGGTGAACTCGTGCGCATCATCGCCGAACTGCACAATGTCGACTTCGAGGCCGTCGGCCTCGGGGGACTGGGCCGGCCGGACGGCTACGTGACCCGGCAGGTGAAGCTGTGGGCGAGCCAGTGGGGCCGGGTGAAGACCCGGGAACTGCCGGATCTCGAACGGCTGCACGCCGCGCTCGCCGAGTCGATTCCGGAATCGCCCGCTCCGTCGATCGTCCACGGTGACTACCGTATCGACAACACCATCCTGGACCCGAACGACCCGGCACGCGTTGTCGCCGTGGTGGACTGGGAACTGTCCACCCTCGGCGACCCGCTCACCGATCTCGCCATGATGTGCGTGTACCGGCATCCGGCACTCGACGACATCCTGGGCTTCCCGGCGGCATGGTCGAGCGAACGACTGCCGGCGGCGGACGATCTGGTGCAGCGCTACGCCACGGCGTCGGGGCGCGACATCGCCGACTGGAACTTCTACATGGGTCTGGCCTACCTCAAGCTCGCCGTCATCGCGGAGGGTATCAACCATCGGTGGCGTGCCGGGGCGACCATCGGCGACGGTTTCGACCGCGCCGGTGAAGCCGTGCCCGACCTGGTGGCAGCAGGACTCGCAGCACTGAAGGGAGCCCACGCGTGACCAGCGCGCTCGTGACCGGAGCCTCGAGGGGTATCGGCCTCGGAATCGCCACCCGTCTCGCCGAACGCGGCTACGCACTGACGATCAGTGCCCGCGGGGCGGAACGCCTCGAGAGTGTCGCCGAGCGTCTACGGGAGGCGGGTGCCAAGGAGGTACGCGCCGTCGCAGCCGATCTCGCCGATCCGGAAGCCACCGCCCGCGTCGTGGAGACGCATCGCGAGGCGTTCGGTTCCATGAAGGCGCTGATCCTCAATGCCGGTGTCGGCACGGCAGGCTCGATCGCCGAGTTCCCGGCCCGACGGTTCGACAAGACGGTCGCCGTGAACCTCAACGCTCCGTTCGCGCTCATCCAGGCGTCGCTGCCGTTGCTGCGCGCCGAGGCGGAGAACGATCCGGCCCGCGGATCGAAGATCGTTGCGCTCTCGTCGATCACAGGTGTCTACGCCGAGGCCGGTCTCGCCGCCTACGGTGCGACGAAGGCCGCGTTGATCTCCCTGGTCGAGACGCTCAACGCCGAGGAGTCCGGCAACGGCATCTCCGCGTCGGCGCTCGCACCCGCATACGTCGACACCGACATGTCCGACTGGATCAAGGACAAGATTCCGGCCGAGTCCATGATCGAGGTGAACGACGTCGTCGAGATCGTCGACGCGCTGCTCGAGCTGTCGTCGCGGGCAGTGGTGCCCAAGCTCGTGCTCAGCCGCGCGGGCGCAGGTCTCTACACCGCCTGATTCTCTACACGGCCTGACGTTCGGGGTCGGTCGACCGCTGTTTCAGGTCGACCGGCTGGCCGTCGGACGGGAACGGCAGCGACGTGAAGTCGAGCGGGGCGACGTAGCCGGGGTCGACGTGCCAGTCGAAGCGCAGCAGCAGTTGGTGGACGATCGCTTTGACCTCGACCCCGGCGAAGTGCATGCCGAGGCATTTGTGCACGCCCCCACCGAACGGCTCCCAGGCGTAGCGGTGCACCTTGTCCTCGCGTCGATGGTCCGCGAAGCGTTCGGGATCGAAACGTTCGGGCTCCGGCCAGTACTCCGGCATGTGGTGCGTGAAGTGCGGCGCGACAGAGGCATACGTGCCGGCCGGCACGAAATATCCCCGGACCTCGGTGTCGCGCACGGCCCGTCGCGCCAGGACCGGGACCGGGGAGACCAGCCGGAGGCATTCCTTCATCACCAGATCGAGGCTGCCGAGCGCGTCGAGATCGGCGTGACTCGGTGCGGCGGTGCCCAGCGCGAGCGACTCGGCCCGGCACCGGTCCTGCCACTGCGGGTGTTGCCCGAGATACTGCATCATCGTGGAGATCGTGATGGTCGACGTGTCGTGCGCGGCCATCAGTAGGAAGATCATGTGATCGACGATCTCGTCGTCGCTGAACCGTTGTCCCGCTTCGGATTCGATGTGACACAGCACCGAGAAGAGGTCGTCCGTCTCCCGCGACCGTCGCGCCGGGAGATAGTGCCGGAAGAAGTCCTCGAGCACTCGGCGTCCGTCGAGTCCGCGCTTCCACCGGGTGCCGGGGACGGGGTACCGGACGATCGAGGTCGCCGCCTGCACACAGTCGATGAATGCCTTCTTCACCGCTTCGATCTCGGCCGGTGTGGAGTCCTCGGCCCCGCCCATGAAGATGTCGGTGGCGAGATCGAGCGTGAGTGTCTTCAGCGCCGTGTATGCACGGAATCCGTCGGTGGGAACCCACCTGTCGAGCTTCTGGGTGATCGACGGATTCATGGCATCGACGGTCTTCTCGAGGCGTGATCGGGTGAACGCCTGCTGCATGATGCGGCGGTGCCGGAGATGTTCCTCCGAGTCGAGGAGCATGAGGCCACCGTGGAAGAACGGCCCGATCAGTGCCGACCAGCCGTCGCCGTTGGCGAAGGCCCGGTCCTTGTTCTGCAGCACCTCCTGGCAGGCGTCGGGTCCGAGAACCGAGATCCAGCGTCGACCGGCCGCAGAGAAACAGGAGACCTCGCCGTATCGGTCCCAGTGCTTCTGCATCATCGCGAGTGGATCGCGGATGTATTCGAGGACGTGCCCGATACCGGGTATTCCCGATCGTCCCGGGACCGGGCGCAGATGGGAGTGGGCGGGGGGAGCCGCCAGGATCCGGGTCACGACGAACCTCCAGTTCCGCGGATATCTGACAGGAGACCCTGTCAGATTGGGGTGTAGTCTGCGTCACATCGGTCCGGTCTGTCAAGATCGGTCCCATGACTTCCCCCGCGCCCCGCCGCTATGCCGGTCTGAGCGGCGAACAGCGTGTCGCGCTGCGGCGCGAAGCCCTGCTCGAAGCAGGACTGGAACTGTTCGCGGCCTCGGGGAAGAGCGGCGCCACCATGACCGCCATGTGCGCCCACGCCAAGCTGACGGAGCGGTATTTCTACGAGAATTTCACCAGCAGGGACGATCTGCTGCAGCAGGTCCTCGACAAGATCGCCGACGAGGTGCGCGAGGCCGTACTCGCCGCGCTCCGCACCGGCACGGGCACACTCGAAGACCTCGTGCGGAACGCCATCGCGTCGTTCGTCGCGATCCTCACCGACGACCCGCGCAAGGGCCGGGTCTCACTCATCGAGTCCGCCGGCTTCGAACCCCTGCGCACCCACAGACGAGCGTCGCTACGGAGTTTCGCCCAGATGGTCGCCGACGAAGCGACCCGCATGTACGGCGACCGGGCGTGGCCGCCCGAACGGGGCGAGATCAACGGACTGCTGTTCGTCGGGGGTCTGGCCGAACTGGTCACCGCGTGGTTGAACGACGAGATCGCCATCTCGCCCGACGAGATCGTCGACGTGGCGACGCACCAGTTCCTCTCCACGGCCCATCAGTAGAGCCGTCCGGGGGCGGTCAATCATCACCGACCGCGGTGCGGTCAATCATCACCGTTGGTTTCCTTCTCCTCGCCGCGTCGGCGCAGGAAGTTGAACCCGGGCACGCCCACGATGGCCTGGCGGACGTCCTTGGCGACGAGGAGCAGTTCGTGGATCTCGGGGGAGACGGTGTCGAGTGTCGCCATGATGGGCAGGACCGCGTCGACCCGCTCGGTGATCTCGGGGAGCCGGTCGATGAGCTTGATCGCGGCGCGCAGTTCTTTTGGTGAGAACTCCTCGACGAACTGGGTGGCGAGGGGAGCGGCACGTTCGGCGAGGGGTTTGTAGGTCTCGAGCAGTTCCCCGGCGGCGTCGGAGCTGCGGCCGGCGGACTCGACGACGATCCGCGCGTCGGCCGCGACCACCGTCGCATCGCGCACGACCCCGCCCGTCGAGTCGATGATCTCCGTGGCGCGCGTGACCGCATCGGCGGCTTCCTCCACCACACCGATGGTCGAGGCGATCACCTGCGTGGCCTGCGCGACGGCCACCGACGCTCCCTCGACGATGTCGGTGGCGTCGGTGACCACGCTGTCGATGCGGCGGATCAGCGATTCGACCGAGTCGATGAGCGATTCGGCCTCCCTGAGCAGGCCTTCCACCCGCGTCGGGAGCGACAGTGCGAACTCGGCGGTCTCGCGGGTGCGTCCGAGCACGGTCCGGGTGACGTCGACGATGGAACCGGCGACCGAGACTCCGAGCGCGGGCACAGGCAGCGAGATCATGTCGTCATAGTGCAGTACGTCCGATCGTCGTGATCGCGGACCTCACATTTTCGGCGTCCCGTTCGTCTACCCGGTACAGAGCACACACCGGATGGAAGGATCGAGGCCGTGACCGCATTGCGCACCCACACCGTGATCGACACACCGATCGGCGAGTTGACGTTGGTGAACACCGACGGCGTCCTGAGCGGCGTGTACATGGCCGAGCATCACCCCGCGCCCGACCGCGCCGGTTTCGGCGAGCAGGTCACCGGGGGGTTCGACGAGGCGATCACCCAGTTCGATGAGTACTTCGCGGGTCGCCGTACCCGGTTCACTGTCCCCATCGCTCCCGTCGGCACCCCGTTCCAACGCGAGGTGTGGGAGGCGCTGATGACGATCGAGTACGGCACCACGCGCACCTACTCGGAGATTGCACTCGCCCTCGGCCGACTCACTGCGGTACGGGCGGTCGCTGCGGCCAATGCCCGCAACCCGCTCTGCATCATCGTGCCGTGCCATCGCGTCATCGGTAGCAGCGGCAAGCTCACCGGTTACGCCGGTGGTCTCGAGCGCAAACGCTTCCTGCTCGACCAGGAGGCACGGGTGCTGAGTTCCGCCGAGCCCGATGTCGCCGGCGATACCCATGTCCCTGCCTGATCACCTACCGCGGGCGAGCCTGCCTCCTTTCGAGGAGGTGGTCACCCGCCACGGCGCGACGGTCCTCCGGGTCTGCCGCGCACTGCTCGGACCGGTCGACGCCGACGACGCCTGGTCCGAGACCTTCCTCGCGGCGTTGCGCGCCTATCCCGACCTGCCACCGGGCAGCAACATCGAAGCGTGGCTCGTGACCATCGCGCACCGCAAGGCCGTCGACATCCACCGGGTGCGCGGGCGGACGCCGGTGCCCACCGAGAACCTCCCCGAACCCGCGTCGGCCACGGGAAACCCCGGTGAGGGCGACGACGAACTGTGGAGCGCGGTCGCCGAACTTCCCTTCACGCAGCGTGCGGCGCTGGTCTACCACTACGTCGGAGGCCTGCCCTATGCGGAGATAGGCACGATCCTCGGCAACAGCCCGGCCGCGGCACGTCGCGCGGCGGCCGACGGTCGGGCTGCGTTGCGTCGTCGGATCGAACACGGAACAGGATGTCGCTCATGAACTTTCCACAACCCTCGGTCGGATCGGCCGATCTCGCGTGGTTGCGGGAGAAGCTCGTACTCGACGCCGAGGCGGCCGGGTTGCTCGATGTCGCGTTCCGCGTCGTCGACACCCCCGTCGGTCCGCTCCTGCTGGCCACCACCCCCGTCGGACTCGTGCGGGTCGCCTACGTCGCCGACGGATCCGACGCCGTGCTCGACGAACTCTCCCGCCGGATCAGCCCGCGCGTGCTCGACGCGCCGCGGCGACTCGACCCGGTGGTCCGGCAACTCGACGAGTACTTCGCCGGTACGAGGACACATTTCGACGTTCCGCTCGATCTGCGTCTCGCCGACGGATTCCGTCGTGAAGTGATCACGCGTCTGCCCGAGATCGAATACGGGCGCACGGCGAGCTATGCCGAGATCGCCGCCGCGGCCGGGAGCCCGCGCGCGGTGCGGGCGGTCGGTACGGCGTGCGCGAAGAACCCGCTGCCCGTGGTGGTGCCGTGCCATCGGGTGGTGCGCAGCGACGGCAGCATGGGGCAGTACGTCGGGGGAGTCGAGGCGAAGAGGGCGCTGCTGCAACTCGAGTCGGTGGCATGATCACCACCCTCCGGATCCCGGTGGCCGAACCCGTTGCGGTGGGGCCGATGCTCGCGTCGCTGCGAAGCCACACCGTCCCCGGCTACGAACACCACAACAGCGCTACCGGCACCCATCACCGCGCGATCCGCACGAACGGCGGCGCCGCGCACGTCGCCGTCCGCTTCGCCGACCCTGCGACACCCGACGACGGGAGACACGGGGATGTGCGACATCTCGAGGTTCATGTCGAGACCGCAGGTCGCGCGGATGTCGAGGAGATCGAAGAGAGGGTCCGGAAGTGGCTCGATCTCGGCGTCGACCCGTCCGTCGTGGATGCGGCATTCGAGCCCGATCCCGTGCTCGGGCCTCTTGTGCAGACCCACCCCGGTCTGCGCGTGCTCGGCACCACCGACTGGTTCGCCACCGCCGTGTCGACAGTGCTCGGGCAGCAGGTGAGTGTCGCTGCGGCATGCACATTCGCAGGACGACTCGTCGCAGCCTTCGGCGACGGTGCACCCGGTGGGTTGCGATGCTTCCCTACGCCGCACCGACTCGCGACGGTCGAGCAGAGCGAGCTGCGTGCCGTCATCGGCACGACGCAGTCGCGCGCCCGCACCGTCGCCGAACTGGCCCGGGTCGCAGCCGACGGGGTGGCGCCGGAGCATCTGTCGTTCGCGGCAGACCTTCTCGCGCTTCCCGGGATCGGACCGTGGACCGTCGACTATCTCGCTCTACGACTCGGCGACCGCGACGCGTATCCGTCCGGCGACCTCGTTCTCCGACGAGCCCTGCAGGTGGAGAGTGCGCGCGAAGCCGCCGAGCGCGCCGAACAATGGCGGCCGTGGCGGGCCTACGCCGTCATGCATCTGTGGACACACGCCACCTACTCGCCGCCCGCATCCTCGGCGTAGACGCTGCGCACGGCGGTGTCCATCGGGAAACGAACCTGCGTGTCGCCGAACATCAGGCGCGTCGCCACCTCGACCGACGCCGTGATGTGCGACGACGCGAGTTCCGGGTTGCCGGTGTGCACCACCACCTCGTCGTGCTGGAAGAACACGAGATCGCCGGCCGTCGGGTCGGGATCGGTGGTCAGCCGCCGTCGCAGTTCCGCAAGCACGCACAGCGCCCACTCGGCCGCGGTGGCCTGCACGACGAAGTTCCGCGTGAACCGGCCCCGCGCATGCGCATCACCGTGGGAGTGGAAGCCTTCCGGAGCGGGTGGGCACGCACGGCCCAGCCACGAATGCACCACCTCGCCACGTTCACCCGCACGGGCGGCACGTTCGACGAAGTCGACGGCGGTCGGGAAGCTGCGACGCAGCACCGTCAGCAGGGCACGCGCGTCGCCCGACGTGGCGCCGTACAGAACACCGAGCACCGCGACCTTCGCCTTCGCGCGGTCGCCGCCGAAGGACGCCGCGGCGACCGGGGCGTACAGATCGTCCGAACCGGCAGCCGCGACCATGCGCCGATCGCCCGACATCGCCGCCAGGATGCGCGGTTCGAGCTGGCCCGCGTCGGCGACGACGAACGACCGCCCCGGGTCGGCGATCACGCTCGACCGCAGCGCCTTGGGGATCTGCAGAGCGCCACCGCCGCGACTCGCCCACCGGCCCGATACGACCGCGCCGGGAACATAGACCGGACGGAACCGGTCGTCGCGGACCCAGGTGTCGAGCCAGTGCCAGCCGTTCGTGCTGTACAACTTCGACAGCTCGCGGTGCCGCAGCAACAGAGGCACCGCGGGATGGTCGATCCGCTGCAGCACATGCTTGCGGGTCGACTCGACGGTGATGCCCTCGCGACGGAACGCCTCGAGCACCTCGCTGTGGGAGGCGGGATTCACGGGGCGGCCGAAGACCGCGCTGACCTCCTCGACCACTTCGGCGATACGGCTCGGCAGGTCGTAGCCGGTCGGGCGCGGCCCGAGGGTGTCCTCGAGGAGGCGACGATGCGCTTGCGCCGAGAACGGCAACCCGTCGAAACCCATCTCGGCCGCTGCGAGAGCGCCGGCCGATTCGGCGGCGGTGAGCAACTCGAGGCGGGCGTCGCCGGAGATGCGGCGACGTTGCTCGGCGAACTGCTCGACCACCGCCTCGACGTCGATCGCGGGAGCCGCATCGAAGAGGCCGGGCCGCTCGTCGACCGGCTCCTCCGCAGTGGGCGGGGGTAGGCCCTCGCGTACGGCAAGGATGGCGCCGGTGGTGGCGAGATCGTGGCATCGCTGCACCCGAACATCGGCGCGGAGCAGCTCGGGATAGACCGATGCCGTCGAGGTCCACACCCAACGCGGTCGCGATTCGGCTTCGATCGCAGCGACTGCATCCGCGAATCCGGGGTACTCCCGCACCGAGCTGAGCGGCGCACCGAATGCGTCGACCTCGACGATGCTTGCACCGCGACGGCCCCGGCCGTCCGCAGGATGAGGAACGACGACCGTGCGCACCCATACAGTGTGCTCCATCACGGCGACAGACCCCGACGCGCGGTGACCCCCCGATTCACCCTCGAATTCACCCGTATCGAGAGCGATCCCCGCGAGAACCGCCACTACCGTGGTAGTGGAGGGACTCCGCCGCTACCCCCGACGCGCGGCGGGGTCCCCCATTTCGTTCGTGGGCCCGTCGCTTTCGCCTGCATGCTCGGAGCTGCCGGAGGATTCGCCCGTATCGTCACGATCGTCCTCACCGGCGTCCACGCTGTCGTTCGAACGAACCGTGTCGGTCGCGACCGCAGAATCCCGAACCTGCTGTCGCGACGGCCGCCAGGGCAGACGCACGGGTGCGTCCGCGGCCCGGTGGAAACCGACACGGTCGTAGATCCACGTCACCAGGGCGCCGACGACGAGACCGAACACGACGCCGACGATCGTCATCGTCACGCCGTGGCCGAGCCCGGCGTCGGGTCGTCCGTCGAAGTAGAGGATGGACCGCACCGCGAGATAGATCTGGTGCATCGGCTCGAAGGTCGACAACCATTCGAACATCCGCGGGGTGGCCTCGATCGGAATGGTGCCACCGGACGACGGCAGGCCGAGCACGATGAACACGATCAGGTTCACCAGCAGGCCCGCCGCGCCGAAAATCGACATCACCGCGAGGGACGTGATGCCCACGGCCGAGATCGCGAGCGCCCCGTACTCCCACAGCAGCAGCGCGCGCGGCGCCGGCATGCCGAGTGCGGTGGCGATCCACACATACAACGCCGAGACGATCAACGACATGACCACCGTGATGCCCCACTTGAGTGCCAGCACCTGCAGGCGCGACATCCGGGTGGTCTCCCGCGCGATGTAGAGGGGGCCGTATTCGGTGGGCACGAAACCGAGGGCGCTGTCGACGACCGCGTTGATGATCGTGGCGCCGGTGAAGCCGGCCAGGATCAGCAGCAGGGTGTAGAAGAAGGCGGACAGGCCGGCGCCCGTCCCGTCGGGCAGCGGCTTGTGCTCGACGGTGAGTGCATCGATCGGCTGGGTCAGGACGAGGCTGGAAGCTCCGGACAATTGCAGGTCGGGTGCCGACTCTGCGAGCGTCGCGGTGACGGTCTCGGTCAGCTGCTGCCCGACCGTGTCGTTCACCTGGGTCAGCGCGCGGTCGCCGATCGTCGTGACGATGCCCGTCGCGAACGCGCCCGTCCGGGGATTCGTGTAGAGGGTGATGATCGGCTTCTCGATGTCACCGGGAACGACCGAGGCCTGCGCGAGGATCGAGATGCGTTTGGTGAAGTCGCTCGGGATGACGATCGCTCCGTACAGGCTGCCGTCGTCGAGGCCCTGGTTGGCGGCCGAGATTCCCATCCGTCGGAGGTCGATCTCCTCGGGATCGATGCCGTCGAGGATGCCCTCGGTGATCTGGTCGCCGAAGTTCTGTCGCTCGTCCGATCCGGGCAGCACATCGCCGACGTCCTGATTGACGATGGCCATCGGGAACTGTCTCAGGTTCTCGCTCGGATCGAGGAGTGCGCCGAGATAGAAGTAGGCCAGGGCACTCATCATCGCTGCGACGACAGCGAAGGGCGCGAGCCAGAAGCGCGGGCTGCGAAGGGTGCCGTGGTGCGGATCGGTGGTCGACTGGGTTGAACTCACCTATCAATTGTGCACACAGATGTGTGCTCTTGGAGGGCTCGAGTGCTCGAATGCACGCGAGGTCGGGTTGCGTGATCTGTCACTCGAAGGCGTCCTCCCCGCCCGAATTGCCGGAAAGCGTCGGAGATCGACAATCTCGGTTTGTCGTATCGGACCCCGCGGTCCGTGTTTCGATGTGGTCGACGGACGGATCCGACAGAATGGGCGGAGGGAACGATGGCGAACGGATTTCGGCGGGTACTGCGAGCGGGAGCGGTCGCCGCAGTGGCAGGAGGGATCGTCCTCGGCGGCGCCGGCATCGCGGCGGCGCAGGACGAGTGGCCGGTCCAGCAACCGAACAGTCCGATCTACGTGTACGACGTGGACCCCGCCAACTGGCTCACGCCGGACGAGCTTGCCTACTGGAATCCGCTGGTGAACGAGCCGCGGCTGACCTCGGCCTTCGGCACGAACACCCGCATCGTATGTCAGGGCTTCCACGGCGTGACGACCGATTGCTGGCAGGCCGACCTCGAAGGCCGTCCACATAAGCTTCAGCGTCTGCCCGCGAACCTTCCGAATGTGACGGGGTCGAGCGCACCCGGCGGAGGCGTCGGGCACTTCGTGTATCCGCTCTTCTGATCCGTACGGGGCGTCAGCGGTCGTCCCGTGAGCTCGGGGTGCCTGTGCTCTCGAGATAGAGGAGAACCGCCCGTACCCGCCGACTACGGTCGGCCTCGCGCGGCAGGTCGAGCTTCACGAAGATCGAATTGACGTGCTTCTCGACGGCGCTGACCGACATGGTCAGACGATCGGCGATGCCGGTGTTCGTCAGCCCCTGGGCGAGGGCCTCGAGCACCTCGCGTTCGCGTTCGGTGAGGGTGGCGACAGGGTCGGTGCGGCGGGTGCTCGCGAACAGTTGCCGCACCACCTCGGGATCGAAGGCCGTCCCGCCCGCGGCCACACGTTCCAGGTCGGTGAGGAACGCCCCCACGTCCGACACGCGATCCTTGAGCAGATAGCCCACGCCACCCCAGCCGTTCGTGAGCAGGCTGGTCGCGTTCCGGTGCTCGACGTACTGCGACAGCACGAGCACAGCGACCTGCGGGTGCTCCTCCTTGATGCACCGCGCCGCGTCGATGCCCTCCGTCGAGTAGGTCGGTGGCATACGCACGTCGAGCAACACGAGGTCGGGCACCTCGCGCTCGACGACGTGACGCAGCTCGACGGCGTTGCCCACACCGGCAACCACCTCGTGGCCTTCGTCCGCGAGCAACCGGGACAGGCCCTCGCGAAGAAGGGTCGAATCCTCGGCTATCACGATGCGCACGGGATCCTCGCTTCCACGACGGTCGGCCCTCCGCGGGGGCTGTGTACGGAGAACTGCCCGTCCAGCGCGGCGACACGGCGCGCGAGACCTGTCAGCCCGGAGCCCGTCATCTCGGCCCCGCCACATCCGTCGTCGACGACCGTGACCGTGACGACGTGACCGTCCGCCGCGACGGTCACCGACACGTTGTCGGCGCCGGAGTGCTTCGTCGAGTTCGTGACCCCTTCCGCGGCAACGTAGTACGCGGCTGCCGCGACATCGTGTGGTGGTTCCGGGTCGATCGACAGATCCAGGTCGACGGGGAGGAAGGTGTGCGCGGACAACCCTTCCAGCGCCGCGGCGATTCCGTGCTTGTCGAGCGCGGCCGGGTATATCCGCCACGCCACGTCGCGCAGTTCGGTGAGCAACGCCTGCGCCTGGGCGACGGCGTTGTCGAGGTCGGCGACGAGGTTCCCGCCGCCGCGTTCGGCGGTGCGACGCGCGCGACCGACGTCGAGTGCGAGCGCGACGGCCCGCTGCTGGACGTCGTCGTGCAGGGCGCGTTCGATCCGCCGGCGTTCGTCGTCGATGGCGGTGACGACGTCGGCGCGGGTGCGCTGCAGGTCGCGGAGGCGATGCTGCGTGGCATCGTCGCCGAGCAACCGCAGGGCTGTGCGGACGTCCCACTGGCCCACGATCATCGCCATCCGGACGGAGAGATAGATCATCACGGCGGCGACGAGGAGCGAGACGAGACCGTCGGCGACGGAGATGCGACCGCCTGCCAGCAGGACGAACGCCCAGCCCCCGTAGCCGGTCGCGGAGATCAGGACGAGCAGGACGACGAGGCCGACGAGCGGACCGTAGGCCAGGCGGACGAGGAAATATCCGGTCGGCTCGCGATCCGGAAGATCCCGGACCGCCTCGGCGTCGAACCATCGCACGAGACGAATACGGTCGCGTTCGGCCGCGCGACCCGGTCCGTCGGTGGTACGGCGAGCCGATGCCGCCACACCCGTCACCGCGGTGACGATCCCGAGCAGAAGCCCGACGACGGCGCGGACCGAGGTCCCGAGTGAGCGCCGAAGGTGATCGATCACGGACCGACCCTAACGGGCGCGAATCGATCGGACACGGCGGACGACGAACACCGCCACTGCTGCGACCACCGCGACGATCACGAGTTTCTGCAGCACATCGGCATACGGTTCGACGACTCCCCAGTTCTCACCGAGGAGGTATCCGGCGAGTACGAAGATCGAGTTCCACAGGGCGCTACCGAGGGCGGTCAGGACGACGAACCGACCGACGGGCATGGCCTCCACCCCGGCGGGAACCGAGATCACGCTCCGCACGAGCGGCACCATCCGGCCGAGGAGCACCGACTTCTCGCCGTGCCGGGCGAACCACTCTTCGCCGCGCCGCAGATCGGAGGTGTTCACCAGGGGGAGTCGCTCGACAACGGCATACATCCGCTGACGGCCGAAGGCGCGTCCGGCGAGGTAGAGCAGCAGTGCGCCGACGAGGGAGCCGAGGGTGGTCCACGCGACGGCCGAGACGAGGGAGATCTCCCCGCGGGAGGCCGCGAAGCCGGCGAGGGGAAGGATCACCTCGCTCGGGATCGGCGGGAAGAGGTTCTCCGCGGCGACCGCGACACCGGCACCGGGTGCTCCGAGCATCTCCATCAGCTGTAGCGACAGACCCGCGAGGCCGTGGAGTTCGTCCGTGGGGGACTGCGTGAGGGTGTGTGCGAGGTTCATGTCCGGAACGCTATGAGCGGCGAACGTGCAGGTCGCTGCGGTTTTCCGCCGACTTCGCGGCGTTCGGGGTGTGGTTTTCCGCAGTCCTGCCGAATTCCGGTCTATCCACCGGATAGTAAATGGATGAATTATCCCGGATCTGCGGTACTGTGACCGCATGTCCGGACCCCGCGACCTCGACTACTGGTCCTTCGTCGAACTCGCGCAGGAGCGTCTGAACAGCAAGTTCGGCCAACATCACCGCAGCGCGACCGAAGTTCTGCTCACGCTCAACCGGGCCTCGGACATCGTCACCTACGACCTCGAGGCCGCCGTTCACCGTCCGCGCGGCCGGTCGTGGTCGGCCTATCGGCTCATGTTCGTCATCTGGCTTGCCGGCCCGATCGAGCCGAACGTCGCCGCGCGACTCACCGGGATGAGCCGCGCCGCGGTGTCGAACCTCGCGAAACCGCTGGTCGAAGCGGGAATCTTGGAGAAGACACCGGTCAGCCACGACGCGCGTTCGGTGCAGTTGTCGCTCACCGAGGCGGGGGAGAAGGAGATCCGCGACAGCTTCCGCGCCCAGAACGAGCGCGAGGAGGCCTGGGTGGAGGTGCTCACCCCCACCGAGCAGCAGATTCTCGTGATGCTCCTGAACAAGCTGATCACCAACCGCAGCCAGTTCGACGTGCGCGGACGCAACTGACGCAGCCTCGTGACCTCTCTGTGGTTGCGCTCACGCCCTCCGTTTAGTTAACGTATTTACTACTTCCAGGCGAGCGACCTTCCCTCGCACGCCCGAGATCCGCGAGGAGTCAGATCATGGCGTTCTACCGACAGCTCGGCGTCATCCCGCCGAAGCGTCACACCCAGCACCGTGACGAGAACGGCGACCTGTACTACGAAGAGCTCATGGGCGAGGAGGGCTTCTCGTCCGACTCGGCGCTGCTCTACCACCGGTACATCCCCTCGGCGATCGTCGACGCCACCGAGTGGAAGCTGCCCGATCAGACCACCACGCCGAATCACCCGCTCAAGCCGCGGCACCTGAAGCTGCACGATCTGTTCCCCGAGACGATCTGGGCCGAGACGGATGTCGTGACCGGTCGTCGTCTGGTCCTGGGCAACGCCGACGTGCGCATCTCGTACGTCGTGTCGTCCAAGCCTTCGCCGCTGTACCGCAACGTCGTCGGCGACGAGATGGTCTACGTCGAGTCCGGTGAGGCCACCGTCGAGACGGTCTTCGGCCCGCTCGAGGCGAAGGCCGGCGACTACGTGCTGCTGCCGATGGCCACCACCCACCGCTGGGTGCCCCAGGGCGACGCACCGCTGCGCGCCTACACCATCGAGGCCAACAGTCACATCGTCCCGCCGAAGCGTTACCTGTCGAAGTTCGGGCAGTTCCTCGAGCACGCGCCGTTCTGCGAGCGCGACCTGCACGGCCCGACCGAACTGATGCAGGTCGAGGAGGAGAACGTCGAGGTGCTCGTCAAGCACCGCACCTCGCACGGCGTCGTCGGCACCCGCTACCTGATGCCGCACCACCCCTTCGACGTGGTCGGCTGGGACGGCTGCCTGTACCCCTACACCTTCTCGATCCACGACTACGAGCCGATCACCGGCCGTGTCCACCAGCCGCCGCCGGCGCACCAGGCGTTCGAGGGCAACAACTTCGTCATCTGCAACTTCGTGCCCCGCAAGGTGGACTACCACCCGCTGGCCGTGCCGGTGCCGTACTACCACTCGAATGTCGACTCCGACGAGGTCATGTTTTACTGCGGCGGCGACTACGAGGCCCGCAAGGGATCGGGTATCGGCCAGGGTTCGATCTCGGTGCACCCCGGTGGTCACGCGCACGGCCCGCAGCCGGGCGCCTACGAGCGCAGCATCGGTGTGGAGTTCTTCGACGAACTCGCCGTCATGGTCGATACCTTCCGCCCCCTCGAACTCGGTGAGGGTGCGCTCGCGTGCGAGGACGCCGCCTACGCCGGCAGCTGGAACCGCAATGCAGGAGCGACGAAATGACTTTCGGACCTCTCCTGACGGGACTGTGCGACGACGCGGCGCTGTTCCCTCCGGGCAACGCCCCGCTGCCCGTCGCCGTCCCCGCCCACGCCGGACACCGCTCGTCCGCGCACGCACCCCTCGTCGGAGCGTTCGTCTTCCCGGCCGGTCGCCTCGGTGAACTCGCAGATCACCTCACGCAGCACCCGTATCCCGGCGAGCTGGGCCTGAGCCTGACCGCACCGACCGGCACCGCCGCCGTCCGACCCGCACTCGAGCAGGTCGACGCGATGGACTCGGTGTCCGTGGTGGCGCTCGAGATCGCGGTCCCCGCAGAGCAATCCGTCGACGAACTGTTCGCGGCACTCGCCGAGATCTCCGTGGGCCGCCCGGATGTCGATGTCTTCGTGGAGGTTCCGCGCGACGAGCGCCGCGCCGAGATCCTCGCCCGTATGGTCGGCACGCCCTACGCGGCCAAGTTCCGCACCGGCGGCATCGTCGCGGAGGCGTATCCCGACGAAGCCGAACTCGCCGCAGCTGTCGGCACGGTCGTCACTACGGGTGTGCCGTTCAAGGCGACCGCCGGTCTGCACCACGCGGTGCGCAACACCGACCCGAAGACGGGCTTCGAGCAGCACGGGTTCGTGAACCTGCTGGCCGCAGTGGACGCGGTGCTGTCCGGAGCCGACACCGACGAGGTCGCCTCCGTGCTCGCCGAACGCGACGGGGCAGTGCTCTCCGCCCGCCTCGGCGCCCTCTCCGACGACCGGGCCGCAGAGGTCCGGCGCCGTTTCCTGTCGTACGGCACCTGCAGCATCGCCGAACCGCTCGACGATCTGCTCGGCCTCGGTCTGGCACCCTCGACCGTTTCCCCGATCACCGAAGGAACGAACGCATGACCACCATCGCCATTCCGGAGGGCTCGCTCTTCGGCCTCGACAACCTGCCGTACGGCATCTTCTCCACGGCCGACAGCGAACCCCGCGTCGGTGTCCGCGTCGGAGATTCGGTCCTCGACCTGAGCCGTGTCTTCGAGGACGACATCGTCTTCGCCGAGCCGTCGCTCAACGCGTTCATGGCCCGGGGCCGCGCCCGGTGGGACGAAGTCCGCGCTGCGATCAAGGAACTCGTCGCCGGTGACGTCGCCGACGAGGCCGTCTTCGCCGTCACCGACGTGACGATGCACCTGCCGATCGAGGTGGCCGACTACGTCGACTTCTATGCGTCGGAGAACCACGCGTCGAACCTCGGCCGGTTGTTCCGCCCGCAGAACCCCGACCCGCTGATGCCGAACTGGAAGCACCTGCCCGTCGGCTACCACGGCCGGTCGAGCACCGTCGTGACCTCGGGCGTCGACATCGTGCGGCCGTGTGGGCAGCGCAAGGGCCCCAACGATCCTGGGCCGGTCTTCGGTCCGTCGATCCGCCTCGACATCGAGGCCGAGATGGGCTTCATTGTCGGTGTCGGCTCCCCGATGGGTTCGCGGATCACCCCCGACGAGTTCGCCGACCACTGCTTCGGCGCGGTCATCCTCAACGACTGGTCGGCCCGCGACATCCAGGCGTGGGAGTACGTGCCGCTGGGCCCGAACCTCGGCAAGTCCTTCGCGACGTCGATCTCGCCGTGGGTCGTTCCGCTCGCCGCGCTCGAGGCGGCCCGCATCGACACCCCGGTGCAGGACCCGGAACCGCTGCCGTACCTGAAGGGCACCGAGAAGTGGGGCCTGGACATCGATCTCGAGGTCGAGTGGAACGGGCACGTCGTGTCGCGCCCGCCGTACGCGCAGATGTACTGGTCGCCGGCGCAGATGCTCGCCCACACCTCGGTCAACGGTGCCGCGACTCGCACCGGTGATCTGTTCGGCTCCGGCACCATTTCGGGCCCGGAGAAGGACCAGCGCGGTGCCTTCATCGAACTCACCTGGGGCGGAGCAGAACCCGTGCAGGTCGGCGACGAGACCCGCACTTTCATCGAGGACGGCGACGAGATCGCCATCTCTGCCACCGCGCCCGGCCCGAACGGGACCCGCATCGGCTTCGGTGAGGTCCGCACCCGCATTCTTCCCGCGATCGGGGAATAGAGGAAACAGGTCCGTGCGTCAGCCGGAGCGCCACCGGCCGGGCCGATCGGCGATGCCCGGAACCCACGAGGTTCCGGGTATCGCTGTTTTCCGGGGTCGGTCAGTCGACCGAAAGAATTTCGCCCACAGCGCAATCCAGTACGCGGCACAGGGCGGTGAGGGTCGAGAAGCGGATCGCGCGGGCGCGTCCGTTCTTGAGTACCGACAGGTTCACCACGCTGACGCCGACCTTGTCGGCCAATTCGGTGAGGGTCATGCCCCGATCGGCCAGCAGCTCGTCGAGATGACACCGGACGGCATGCTCGGTTTCCGGAGGCATCAGACGAGTCCTTCGTTGTCGCGCGCCATGCGGCTGCCGATCCGCAGTACCACGCCCACGGCCGAGATCACCATGCAGAAGACGTAGGCGTACCAGAACTCCGGTCCGAGAGGCGCGTTCGAGAGGACCTCGTTCATGTCCACGTCACGGATCAACATGTTGGTGCCCAGCGTGCGGGGAATCATCGGGACGATGATGGTCGCGATCGCCACCATCGACGTGACCCACACGAGCCGGATGACACCCCGGTCGAACAATCGGCCCCGGACGAATCGCACGACGATCCAGCTCAGCAGGGCCAGGGCTGTCAGGTAACCGAACGTCTGTACCGCCTCCCCGGCGCGGAGGAGGCCGACGCTGACGGGTGAGAGGGTGTCGGTCGGAACGTCGATCACCGTGGTCGAGGTGGTCTGGAGGTCGGCGCCGTTCGGGGTGGACAGCACCGGCGCCGCTGCCGCGTCGTCGAACCGGACCCGCGCGGTCACGATGCCGTCGCCGAGGGAGCTCGCGAGGTCGCGGACATAGGTGAAGAGCACGATCAGTGAGGTCAGCGCGAAGACGGTGAGGGACGCCCGCAGATCGGTGCGGTCCTTCTTCGACGTCTCGGTGGGGGAGAGCGTGTCGGGTTCGCCGCCCGGGCCCTGGGGGCGGTCGGTGCCGTGGGTGGAATTCATGGTCGTCTCCGAACTCGCCGGACGGCGGGGCTATCGATTGTCGATATCATCGATAATCGTTATACCTATCGATAAACGATATGTCCAGAGGTGGGGGCGCCCGCCAGTCCTGCTCGGAGCGGATCAGGGTAGGCGACGCTCGATCGCGTCCCGCGCTGCCAGCGCCTTCGCGCCGTAGTCGGCGAAGAGGTCGGGTGTCAGCCGCGAAGCCGGACCGGAGATGCTGAAGCAACCGCGCACGGTGCCACCGCGCCCACGCAGCGCGACGGCGACGGCGGCGATGCCGTCGTGCAGCCCTTGTTCGGTCACGGCATACCCGCGGGCGCGGATCTCGGCGATCTCCTCGCGCAGCGCTGCCGGTTCGGTGACGGTGCGCTCGGTCAGTGATGGGAGTTCGGTCGCGAGGAAGTCTTCGATCCGTTCGTCGGGCAGCGACGCGAGATAGGCCTTGCCGGTCGACGCGGCGTGGAGGGGAAGGCGCGTGCCGAGGGCGAGGAAGGCGCGCAGCTGATGGGCGCTGTCGAGTCGCTCGATCAGGACCAGCTCGTTCCCGTCCGGCACGGCGAGATGGACGGTCTCGCCCGTCTCGGTCTGCAGCCGGTTCAGCTCCGGGAGTGCGACCTCGCGCAGGTCGTCGCCGGACGACATCGCGCTGCCCAGGCTGAATGCGCGGCCGGTGATGACCCACTGCCCGGCGTTCGTCGTCGAGGGGCGCAGCCAGCCGGCTTCGGCGAGGGTCTTGAGGCATCGCTGAACGGTGCTCTTGGGGACGTCGAGTCGCTTGCTCAGGTCCGACAGCCCGACCGGTTGCGTGGTCGCGACCTCCTCGAACACGCGGAGTGCGGTGAGAACGCTGTTCATCGGAACCTTTCGCGCGGTCGTTGACGGCAGGCGGCACGGGCTATAGGTTGAGCCGGACCGCATCGTAGCACGCTGGTCCACAATATGGACCGTGCACCGCGCGACACCGTCCGGCAGGACGTCGAGAAGGGACCACCACCGATGACCACCACCACGCCCGTGCCGTTGCTGACCTCGCTCACCGAGTCCGGAGCAGGCAGTGACGACCGCAGCGCTGTCCGCGTCGGAGACGTCTCGCTCACCCGATCCGAACTGATCGCGGCTGCCGCCGCGGTGGCCGACGAGGTCGCAGGCTCCTCGCGGGTCGCTGTCGACGCCACCGCGAGCATCGAGACGGTGATCGCCACGACCGGATGCCTCATGGCCGGTGTGGCCGCCGTGCCGGTGCCGCCGGATTCCGGTCCGGCCGAACGCGCGCACATCCTGAAGGACTCGGGTGCGCAGGTGTGGCTCGGCACTGCCCCCGAGGACGTCACCCTGCCCGCGATCCCGGTCGACGCGAACGCGCGCTCGTCGTCCTCGCACGCCGAGGCGGACCCGGGCAGCGCCGCAATGATCATGTACACCTCCGGAACCACCGGTGCCCCCAAGGGAGTCGTGCTCTCGCGGTCCGCCGTGGCGGCCGGCCTCGACGGCCTCGCCGAGGCGTGGAACTGGACGTCCGACGACACTCTCGTCCACGGACTTCCGCTGTTCCACGTCCACGGACTCATCCTCGGCGTCGTCGGTGCGCTCCGGCAGGGCTCGTCGCTCGTGCACACGGTGCGACCGAAGCCCGAAGCCTATGCAGCGGCGGGTGGTTCGCTCTACTTCGGTGTTCCCACCGTGTGGTCGCGGGTCGCCGCCGACGAATCGTCCGCTCGCGCACTGTCGTCCGCACGACTCCTGGTCTCGGGCAGCGCACCCCTGCCCGTGCCGGTCTTCGAGCGCATGCTCGCCCTCACCGGCTCCGCGCCGATCGAGCGGTACGGAATGAGCGAAACGATCATCACGATCAGCACCCGCCACGACGGTGAGCGTCGGCCCGGCTGGGTGGGTCTGCCGATCGACGGGGTCTCCACCCGACTGCGCGACCAGGCCGGCAACCTCGTGCCGCACGACGGCGAAACCCTCGGCCAGTTGGAGGTGTCCGGCGCGACCCTGTTCGACGGCTACCTGAACAACCCCGAGAAGACCGCCGAGTCGATGACCGAGGACGGCTGGTTCAAGACCGGCGACATCGCCGTGATCGACGACCAGGGTTTCCACCGCATCGTCGGCCGCGAATCGGTCGACATGATCAAGTCCGGCGGCTACCGGATCGGCGCCGGCGAGGTGGAGCACGCGCTGCTGAACCATCCCGGCGTGCAGGAGGCCGCGGTGGTGGGTGTGCCGGACGACGATCTCGGACAGCGGATCGTCGCCTACGTCGTCGGGGATCTCCGTGATCCGGGCGAACTCTCGGACTTCGTCGCGCAGACCCTGTCGATCCACAAGCGCCCCCGCGAGATCCGTACCGCCGACGCTCTTCCGCGCAACGCCATGGGCAAGGTGCAGAAGAAGCTTCTCGTCGAGGACTACCTCGCCGGGAAGTGACCCGGTCTACCCGATCCGGACTTCGTCGCCGACGGTGATGTCGCCGGGAGTCGGGACGGTCGCGTAGACACCGATGCACGGCATCGGCTTGCCCTCCGGCACATTGGGCACCTGATGCGCGGTCATCACCTCACGCAGCATGTCGCGCCGCGCGGGAACCTCCTGATGGGGGAGCGTCACCATGACGCACCGCGCGGTGCGCTTGTGCGGTTCGAGGACTGCCGAGCCCACCGACACCCGTCGGCCGATCCATTCGTCCTCCACGAAACCGGTCGTGTCCGGAGTGTCGACGACCAACTGCGGCCGGAACCGCCGCAACGCGACATCGGTGGGGTCGCCGGTGCCGAGCGCTTCGACCGCGGAGCGGGAGACGAGATGCACCGGCGCCTCGTCGTAGGTGCGGTCGCGCGGTTCGAGCCGCACGTCGTGACCGAGCAGCTTCGACAGCAGGTCGTCGACCTCGGGATCGTCGCCGCGCACCACCGTGCCGTCGGCGAGCGTGAGTTCGAGTGCCGCCGGATCGCGGGGGTCGTCGTCGTTCAGAAGTCTTGCGGAGCAGGTCAACAGCAGTCCGTAGCGTCGGAAACGCTTCGCACTCGCGATGTTTCCGGTTTCGGCGTCGACCAGCGCCCACAGGTGGTCGCCGCGCACACCGTCCGCTTCGATCGCTGCGGCGTCGATCCGTTCTCCTCCGAACGATTTCACCGGATAACGCCACACCTGATCGATACGCACGACTCGTGAGCATACGGGGAACTGGGGAGAATGTTACGTGCGATTCCAACTCGCGGACGAAAACACCCGAGTCTCCGCCATGTTCTTCAACGGCGCATTGCAGATGACCTCACCACTGTTGGAACCGATGAGCGAATCCACCGCACCACTGCTCGCGATCTACCCCAATCGCAGAAACATGAGGTGGACACGTGGATGCTGCGCCGTGCCGCGGTCGATGCACGCCGCCGACTCCCGAAGCTGGATGACCCGAATCCCTCGACCTTGCTGGCTCAACGGAAGCTGCCGTCGCGGCTGACCGCGCTACGCGCTGTCCATGTCCCCGCATCCAAACAGCACGCAGAAAAGGGACGGGACCGACAGGCCTATGACGAACTCCTGCGGTCGCAGCTTGCCCTCGGAGTGCTTCGAAACGCACAAGCCGCAGAAGTCGGCATCGCCCACAAGCCCACCGGGCGACTGCTCGATGCATGGTTGGCCGGCCTGCCGTACACCCACAGGTGCACAGCTGCGGGTGATAGCCGATATCCACACCGACATGACCGCCTCCGGCCGACGAATCGGTTGCTGCAGGGAGACGTCGGCGCCGGAAAGGCCCCCGTCCTGGCAGCCACTGCGTTTGCGTTACTGGTAATCGAAGGCGGCTTTCAGGCGGTCCTCATGGCCCCGACCGATATTCTCGCTCGGCGCAACACTTCGAAGAGATCGCCGAAGCATTACGGCCTCTCGGCGTGACCGTCGACCTGCTGGTGTCCCGGACCTGCCTCTCCCCCGATCGACGCCGGTCGAGTTCGAAACCATCATGACCACACCAGTCGCACAGGCTGCGTGACCGAAACTGTCGCCGAATCGTGCAGCAGTCCCCAACGTCCCACACGCATGTTGCGGTCTGGCTGTGGCTCCTTCGACCGGGCTGCGGTGACGAATATTCAACTCCGTTTCTGGAGTGATCGAGTCCTGGCAGGCCGCTCACCCCTCGAAGCTGCTCGCCCTGTGCCCCGGAGTTCTTCGATTCCGGGGCACGGCGACTCGAGGAGCGAACGCTGTGCATCACTATGGGCTGATCGACCGTCTGCTCGAGTCGGCGAGGGGGATCATTGCGGAGGCGATCACCCTGGTCGACAGTCCTATCGAGGTAGGGATCGATCTTCGCTGGCCGACTACGAGAAGGTGTTGGCGACGCCGTCCCCGGTCCAGGGTGTCGTGGTTTCTCGCTGGAGGGGGCCCGTGGTTGCTGGGACGCGTTGTGCAGAGTCCTTGTGGCTGCCGGGATGGTGCTACATCGACAGGATTCGTCAGGGTGTAGCTGCCCGGCCGAGTTCGCTAGCATGTATTTGCGGGCGTAAATGATCGCAAATCAGGAGGTCGTGGTGAGTGAAGCAACGACGGAGAGTCGCTATCTGCGAGGCGACCTCAATTTCGAAGATGCCTTGCGTGAAGTGACCGGAGTCGACATCGGCCGTGATCAACTCGTGCAGATCCTCAAGAGTCTCCATACGGCGAATCCAGCCGGGCCCGCACTGTCCGAGCACGACGCACGCGTGCTCACCGATGCCGGATTCACCGCGAGTCCCGCCGCTGCCACGGCTGCGCGAGTCGATCGCGATATTCGGATGGCCAACCTCGTCGCGACCTCGTTGTCCATTGCAGACGCTGCAGTCCGCCTCGGCGTCACGCCGGCTCGCATCAGGCAACGAATCGCCGACGGCACCCTGTGGGCATTCGACTCCGGTCGTAACCGCTTGTTGCCTCCGGCGCAGTTCACCGACAGCGGGGCCGTGCCTCACCTCGACAAAGTCATGCCCCACATCCCGAAGGACCTGCACCCGCTGACGGTGCAGACATTGCTCACGCAGCCGCAGTCGTCATTGGTCGTCGATGGCCGGCCGGTCTCGATCGTCGCGTGGTTGACCGGCAGCGCAGGCACACCTGAAGAGATCGAGATTGTGGTCGACGTGCTTGCCGCCGTCGAGTGGGAATCGGCGTAGATGGGGGCGATGCTTCCGACACCGCCCTCCATCGCGCAGCTTCGTGCGGCAGGTCTGCTGCCGAAGGAAGTACTCGAGTGGCAGCCGAGCGAGATCATGTGGCGCGTGCACCGTACGACCGGTTCACATGTTCTCCCGTGGAATGCGTTGCGTGAGTTCGGGCCGATCCTGCGGTTCGATCAGCATCCGCTCCCGCGTGGGGATCATCCCGGCTACGGCGTGTGGTACGGCGCGTCCAGCCCCCGAGGTGCATTGGCGGAAGCGTTTCGATCGGCGCGGGTGATCGATCGCCATCGCGGTGACCCTTATCTGACCGGTGTGCGCTTCACCCGCGTGCTGCGGTTGCTCGACGTGTCCGGTGTCGGTGGAGGTGCATGGGCCACTCGGGTGGGAGGCAACGATGCTCTCGATTCCGCGCCGCACCGTCTTTCGCAGCATTGGGCCCGCACGATCCATCGCGCTCACACCGGACTCGACGGGGTCATCTATCGTGGCCGGTTCGCCGGCAGCACATCCGTGGCGGTCGTCGAACGTGCTGCCGATGCGTTTCCGCAGCGTCCTGTGCTGTCGCTTCCCTTGTCGCATCCTGGTCTGGCTGATGCCGTTGATACCGCGGCGCACGAACTCGGCTATGTCGTTATCTGATCCGGTTGCGAGACATGGCCATCACCGACACGCCTGCTGAACGCGGGGAGACTGCCGATGACGAGTGGCGTGCCGGCTGTAGAGGGAGGCGGACTGGTCTCGGTTCCGATGTTGAGCGGTCGGCGATCGACCACCCCACCACTCGACGCGAACAGATGTCGATCACCGTCGCCAGATCTCCTGCGCGAAATAGGCAGCTGCCCGGCGCAGAATCTCATGTTCGAGCTGCCATTCCTTCTCCGAGTTGCGCAGCCGGGCGTTCTCTGCCCGCAGGCGCCAACTCGTCCGCCGCAGTCTCACTGCCGCCGCCCGATGCGGCCGCTGAGCCCCGGTCCGAGGCCACCGCGGCGTAGGTGCGGGTGCCGCCGCCCGCGCGATACAACGCGATGGCGTCCCGGCGGAACTCCTCCGTGTACTGAGACTGACGTCCCATGTGAACATCCCTCCTGGTTCTTCTACGAACCACTGTCAGGGTGTCCACTCCCAGGGGGCAGCCTCAGTCGCACGCGGCCTCAACGTGCCCATCGACGAAGGACTCGCTGTCGAGGCTGCATGGTTCGCAACCGCCATTCCCACCGCGAGCGTGAGGAAAGGGCTCAACGGATTCCTCGGCCGACGGACAGTAGCCCCGATGTAAGTACGCGTTTCGGGTAGGGGACGTCGAACACTCGCACACGGGCGCATTCCGTGCGAAGTGCGGCGGGTCACCTTCCCCGTGGTCGGGAAGGTGGCTCCAACCGGGCGCGGGGCTTCTCCAGTCCTGATCCGTTGAGAGTTCGATGCCCTGCACGAGCCGATCATCACGAACTGAGGTGGTGAAGTGGAAGGTTCGGTATTCAGCGACACTGATGGAGCATCGCTGCCAACTCGCGTGTTGCGGCCGCTTCGGTCTCTGCGCCCCACGCGCTCAGAGCATCGGCTGAGACCATCAGAGATGTGGACGAATCAGCGGGGATGCCGTCGCCGAGCGGTAGTCCGATTTCCTGGCGGAGTTCATGCATAAGGACAGTGGGCTTCATGAGACTTTCTTTGTTCGGTTGATTGGAGCGGGGATGCAGTAGGTGTTCACGGCGTCGTTGTCTCGATCCACTCTTCGTAGAATGGCGGCATGGCTGAGGCCTTGTCGTGGAACTCGGGTGGGCGTTTGTCGCGGAATGCCTGCACTCCCTCGGCGCCGTCGCCGATGCTGGTGTAGAACATGGCCAGCGAATCGACGCGGTGGGCATCTGCGGGGTGAGCAGCGGCCGCGTTTCGCAGCAGCATCTGGCGCATCAGGGCCACCGAGACCGGTGAGCGGTCGCGGGTCCAGGCATTCGCCAACGCGCGCGCTTCGCTGAGCAACATCTCGGGTTCATGGAGCGCCTGCGCCAACCCGTCGATGTATGCGACCTCGGCGTTGAGGATCTCTGCCCTATAGACCAGATTCAGCGCAGTGGGCATGCCGACGAGCCGAGGAAGGAACCATGTCGAGCACGCTTCGGGCACTATTCCGAGTTTGCCGAACACCAGGCCGAACCGCGCTCGGGTCGACATCAGGCGCGCGTCCATCGCCAGCGTCATGGTTGCACCGATTCCGACGGCCGCGCCGTTGATTGCGGCGATCACCGGTTTACGGCAGGCATGGATTGCGAGGGTGACGCGGCCGCCTGTGTCGCGGATCCGGCGCAATTCGGGGTCGTCGAGATTCTTCATGTCGGCAAGAGTGGGGCGTTTCGACTCGTCGAGCCCGAACACATTCCCTTCACTCGACAGGTCCATGCCGGCGCAGAAAGCGCGCCCTGCTCCGGTGACGATCACGGCCCGGACCGTGTCGTCGTCGTTCACCGACACGAAGGTGTGCTCGAGTTCGTCGGCCATCTCGACGGTGAACGCATTGAGACGGTCGGGGCGGTTGAGGACCACGGTGAGGATGCCGTCCTCGACTTCGTGGCGAAGGGTGGTGTATTCCATGACTTCTCCCGTCTGCCTGTCAGGCGAGGTCGGCGGCAATCCTGCGGATGGCGGCTTCGGCATCGCTCACGATGTCCGAGATGATCGTCTTGCAGGGAAGCACGGCATCGATGAGACCTTGGGATTGACCTGCCCACCACATGCCGTCTTCCATGTTCCCCTTCTCCAGCACTTCCGTTCGGCCGCGTACCCCGGAGGCGAGGTGTGCGACGTCGGAGAACGTGGCGTCAGGGCGGGCGGAGAGGGCTGCGATCGTCTCGGAGATGGAGTTGCGGGCCACACGTGCGGTATTACGGAACTCTCGGAACACGAGGATGGTCTGGCGTTCGTCGTTGGCAACGATCTGGGCCTTGACGTTCGGATGCACGGGAGCTTCGTCGCTGGCCACGAACCGGGTGCCCATGTTGATTGCGGATGCGCCGAGGGCCAGTGCTGCGGCCAATCCGTCGCCGGTGGCGAATCCGCCACTGGCGATGATCGGGATGTCGAGCACGCGCGCTGCGGCGGGGATGAGGATCAGGCCGGGGATGTCCTCGTTGCCGGGATGGCCGGCGCACTCGAACCCGTCGATACTGACGGCGTCGACACCCATGGACTGTGCTTTGATCGCGTGCCGGACCGCTACCGCTTTGTGGATGACCTTGATCCCGGCGGCTTTGAACGCCGCCACATGTTCTTGGGGGTTGCTGCCGGCGGTTTCCACGATGGTGATACCGCTGTCGATGATCGCGGCCCGGTAGTCGTCGTACGGCACGGGAGTGACGGTGGGCAGCAGGGTGAGATTGACACCGAACGGCTTATCGGTCATTTCCCGGCACCGGGCGATCTCAGCGACGAGAGCTTCGGGGGTGGGTTGCGTCAGCGCGGTGAGAAAACCCAAACCCCCGGCATTGGCCACCGCGGAGATCAGCTCCGCGGTGCCGACCCCGGTCATGCCACCGCACACCACCGGGTGCTCGATCCCGAAAGTGTCGGTGAAACGTGTGCGCAGCACGATCACGGCCTCCCTGCGTGCGGAACGTCGACTCTCGTCGAGAGGACCTTGGCTTCACGCGCAGCGCTGCGCTTGGCTTCGTCGAAATCCGGTGCGACCGAGAGAAATAGTGTGCGACCGTCATCGCCACCGAGCGCGACCGCGAACACTCCCAGCGGAGCCGTACTCACCTCGTCCAGGATGGTTCCGCCTTCGGCCAGGCGTACGGCACGTTGGTTGACGCAGTCGGCAATCCAGATGGCACCTTCAGCGTCGAGGGCCTGACCATCAGGTGCAATCGTGCACGCTGCAAGCCGCTTCTCCACGCTCGGCTCGTCGCCGAGATCGCCGAACGAGGCGAAGTCCTGACGGGGGCCGAGTGTGCCGTCCGGTTCGATATCGAATCGGGAGACGCGGTTGCCGAACAGTTCGTTGACGTACAGCGTTCTTCCGTCCGGGGAGATGCACATGCCGTTCGGGAAGGACAATCCTTCGGCTGCGACTCGGGAAGTGCCGTCGGTGTCGACGAGGACGACAACGCCGTGCTCGTGGTCGGCTCCTCCCATGAGATCGAATCCGAACTCGCCGACGTATGCCTGCCCGTTCGCGGCGACCACCATGTCGTTGGCGTGACCGTGGCAGTGTTCGGAGATGTCGGCGTGCTCGACGAGTGAGCCGTCGGGTTCGCGGCGCAGGACTTTGCGGTCTTTCATCGAGACGACGAGCATGCGCCCGTCGGGAAGCCATCCGAGTCCGGACGGCTGGTGTTCGACGGTGCAGACCTGTTCGATGGATCCGTCGGCGTTCACGGCATTGACCGAGTGGGTGTAGAAATCCACGAACCACAGTCGGCCCTCGTGCCACCGAGGTCCCTCGGTGTAGGTGAATCCTGTTGCGACTTCCGTCATTGGACGACTTGTCATGGGAGTACCTTTCTTCCGGCGCTCGTTGCCCGCTGGGCTCGGCCGGTGTCGGCCGGGCGCCTATGCGGGTGAGGTGGCTCCAGTCTCGGGATCCTCACGGCGGTCGAGGTGTCCCACAACGCAACAGTGCGGACGAGTTCATCGGGCGCTGTCGCAAATTCGGACGGTTCGGTGCCAGGGTTGGTGTGCAGGCTGGTCGTACCCTCGCTCACCTGATCCGGAGGAATGCGCCATGCTCACCACGATGATGGATCGTCCACTGCTGATCAGCTCGCTGCTGTGGCGTGCTGAGAACGTCTTCGCCGACCGGGTCGGCGTCTCGTGCGACGCAACCCGCGGAGACCGAGAGTTCACCTACCGTGATCTCGGCGCGACCGCACGCCGGTTTGCTGGCTCCTTCGAGAACTTGGGCATCGGGTTCGGAACCAGGGTTGCCACGTTGGCCTGGAACACCTTCGAGCATCTTGTCGCCTACTACGCAGTTCCTGCGTGCGGGGCAGTGCTGCACACGGTCAACCATCGGATGTCACCCGAGCACATCGCCTACACAATGGACAAGGCCGAGGACGAGGTTGTGCTGATCGACGCTGATCTGTTGTCCGTTCTCTTCGAGATTCTCCCGCGCCTCCCGCGGATCCGGCATGTGGTGGTCATCGGTGATCTCGAGCAGGCCGAGTGTTCGGTACCTGCAGAGGTGACCTGGTGGTCGTTCGACGGATTGTTGCTCGATGCCGTGCCGATCGAGGAATTCCCGGAGTTCGACGAGACGACCGCATCGTCGATTTGTTTCACCTCGGGTACCACCGGGCTGCCCAAGGGGGTCGTGTACAGCCATCGAAGTACGGTGCTGCACGCGATGGCGATCAGTGCTTCCGGGGGCGTCGCGATCGACGGTCGGCACTCGTACCTCCTTGCCACGCAGATGTCCCACGTACACAGTTGGGGTGTTCCGTACGCGGGGGTGCTGCAGGGCGCACGTCTCGTCCTCCCCGGGCCGCACCCCTCGCCCGCGGAGTTGCTGCGCATCATCACAGATCAGACACCCGATGTCTTCGTCGGCGCCCCGGCCGTGGCGGCGCTCATGCGTGCACAGTTCGATGCCGATCCCGAGCGTTACGACCTCGGAAGTGTGCAGACCATGTGGTTGGGCGGGCAGGTGCTGCCACCAGTGCTGGTGAGGTGGTGGGCGGAGCGGGGAGTGGCGACCGTCAACGGGTGGGGGATGACCGAAACCTCCCCTATGGGAACTTTCAGCAACTCGGCCGATTGCCAAGGCAGACCCTTGCCGTTGTTCCAGGTGCGTGTCGTCGACGAAGAGGGTCGGGAACTGCCGTGGAATGGCTTCACCACCGGCGAGCTGGAGGTTCGTTCGCCGTGGGTGACCGGGACGTACCTCGACGACGACCGCGCCGCCGAGGCGTTCGACGCCGGCTGGCTGCGCAGCGGCGACGTCGCGGTGATCCACCCGGACGGCCGGCTGGAGATCCGCGACCGGGTCAAAGACCTCATCAAGAGCGGAGGAGAATGGATCTCTTCCGTCGAGGTCGAGAACCAGCTGCTCCTGCATCCGGCGGTGGTGGAAGCCGCTGTCATCGCGGTGCCGCACGAAACCTGGCAAGAGCGCCCCGTGGCGTGGGTTCGGACAACGGCGGAGGTCTCCGATGATCAGCTTCGGGCCCACTTGGCGGTCACCCTGCCGAAGTTCTGGCACCCCGACACGTTCGTGCGGGTAGACGAGGTCCCCAAGACGTCAGTGGGCAAATTGGACAAGGTGCGCATACGCCGGATGTGGGCTCAGAAGTCTGCGGTGTAGCGTTCTGGGACACCCATGGCTCATGTGACCTCTATTACATAATGTTCGTACTGATCGTGAGGTGTTGGAGGTGGTGACGACGTGACCGAGCGGCTTCGCATGCACGTAGACGATCGCAGTTCCGACAGGTACGACTCCGACAGGTATGACAGTGCTTCGCCACGAGTGCGGCCGGAGATCGAGCAGTCCTGGCGCCGCTGCCGTGCCATCGGGGCGGCTTCGGACGGTTCTCGTCTGCGCTACATCGATACCCCCACAGACTCGAAGCTTGTGCGTGCGGCGCGGCCGGTCCTGGATCGGTTGGCCGA